>CANIMM010000006.1 GCA_947468255.1 Chitinophagaceae bacterium
ACCAATTACAAACCTGCCTTCTTTTCGTAACGTTTTTTAAATTTATCAATACGACCTGCAGTATCCACCAATACATTCTTACCAGTATAAAACGGATGAGAAGTATTGGAAATTTCCAATTTAATTACAGGGTATTCATTTCCGTCTTCGTGTTTGATGGTTTCATTGGAATTAGCAGTAGAACGACTTAAGAAAGTAGTACCATTACTCATGTCTTTGAAAATCACAAAACGGTAATTCTTGGGATGCAAATCTTTTTTCATAATTATAAAAGTTTGTGCATGGATTTGGCCATGCTTTTTTTAAGAATGCAAATGTAGGGCTAATTAATTAATAAACCAAAATACTAACAAAGCAAAAGGCTGATTAGCTCTTCATATTGGTTTGCTGAAGGGCAATGCCAATATTCCAGTTTTTTGACTCATGGATTACATCCTGCAGGTCGTCAATTTTTTTGCCGGTTACCCTAATAATGTCATCCATAATGGCAACCTGCACTTTCAATCCACTATCCTTGATTAATTTCACTATTTTCTTCGCATCCTCTTGCTTAATGCCGTTTCTTACTAAAATCTCCTTTTTGACCACTTTTCCACTTTGGTGTGGTTCCTTGCTCAAATCATAGATTTCTGCAGCCAAGCCCTGTTTCATACTTCGGCTAATCAGCACATCTACAATCTGGTTGAGTTTCATATCACTGTCGGCCTCCAAATTTACTTTGAAGTCTTTTTTGTTCAGTTCTATCACCACATGCGATCCCTTAAAATCGAATCGATTGGTTACTTCCTTACTAACGATATTGATTGCATTGTCAAGTGTTTGCAAATCAACCTTACTGGCAAAGTCAAATGATGGCATAGGAAAATTATTAATTATTAAACATGTACAAATATAAAAAAAACGCTTAAAAAATTTATTCAGATTAAATTGAGCAGTCGGTAAAACCACCACTAAACTTTGAAATAAAACTGCAAAATATAGTTATCCATTCTTTCTAGCTGCAGCCTTAAGTTGAACGGTCAGTAGAATCCCCAACCCAAATAATATCAGGCAAAACGAAATGATTTCCGCCTGACTAGGATGAATTCCTAAAAAATGGTATTGATTATTTACCCTAATTTTTTCTACCACAAAACGCTCTAATCCGTTAACAATGAAATATATACCTGATACTGTACCGGCAATTTTTATTCTTTTTCTGAAGATCCAAATAAAAATGAATAACAAGGTGCAAATAACCGTTTCATAAAAAGGAGTAGGGAAAACTGGCAGCGGAAGCATCCTGTTATGGTCTTCATTATTGCCCGGAATAATGATACCGTCATTATTTACATTTTGGGGGTAATTATAGGCCACCATCCAAACAGGAATAAAAGAAAAAGCTTTAACCTGTCTGCGTGGAACCATTTCAAGGCTGGAACTTTTCCGATCGGTTACATAGGTGGGAGAAGTTTTACCTGGGTCTAAGACCGTGCCTTCTAGAAAATAGGTCTTATGAAGTTCCAATTGAGCCTCGAATGCCCCAGTTTGGGCAGGTTTAACCTTACCGTTACTATCTGTAATATAAGCGCTATTAAACACACCCCAGTCACCATCACCAGAAACCTGACAACCGATGCGGCCAACAGCATAAGCTAGCAGCATAGCTAGGGTAATGGCATCGATGAGATGCACCAATTTAATGCCCTTCTTGATAGCATATATGCAAATAGCAATACCTGCAGTAATTAAGCCCCCGTAAAATGTTAATCCTCCTGCAGAAAAAATTCTATCAATGGGATGCTGAATAAAATCATCCCAATTTTCAAGGTTATCAAAAATTTTTGCCCCTACAATACCAAATAAAAGGGCAATAATAACGATATCTCCTACCCTGTCGTGCGGCCAAATGCGAATACTTCTTTGTTCTGGTGACTTTAACTTCTGCTTATTCTTTTCCCGCCATTTTAGCCCCGTTAGAACAAAGGCGAGCACCAACCCCCCAACTAAGCTACCTTCAGAAGAAAAAATATAGGTTTGCGGGCTAATTTCGGCAGGTTTATTGAAAATTAAACCGAACAATTTATAGCCAAACCCAAAACCAACAATACAATTGGTCAATAAATCAAAAAAAGAAGCTGGTTTTCCGATGGTAATGAATTCTTCCCTAGGGAAAAGCAGCCCTTGCTTTTCCTTTCGTTTCAATTCGCTATTGATTACAATGGCGGCTACTATAAAACCAGTTGCCACCATTAACCCAAATGTGTTCAGAATTTTAAGTAATTCCCAGTCCACACCAAACCAGTCTTTAAATACGTAATATAAATTGGGATACATTATTATATGAAATTTTAAAATAAGTACTGCAAGATATTCAAATAAACCGATTTAACACGTTGAAAAAGACTTTAGGCTAAACCTTGGATGTCGTATTTTTTGAGAAAAAAACAATTGAAAAAAGACTTAATCCAAATGAAAATCCTGCAGTTATTTACTGCAGGATAGCGTTTTTTACCGTTGAATGAAACAATTATTAATTGCAATGT
This sequence comes from Chitinophagaceae bacterium, assembly GCA_947468255.1. Lineage (GTDB taxonomy): Bacteria > Bacteroidota > Bacteroidia > Chitinophagales > Chitinophagaceae > Ferruginibacter. Next base: position 2,526 of record CANIMM010000006.1, read on the forward strand.
TGCTCAAAAGCGCCAATCAAGTTCTCAGCAATCATTTGTGCACTTCTACCTTCAATGTTATGTCTTTCAATAAAATGAACCAATTGGCCATTTTTAAACAAAGCAATAGCTGGAGAAGAAGGAGGGTAAGGCAAAAGATGCTCCCTAATTTTCTTTACTGCATCTACATCAAAGCCCGCAAAACTAGTAGTTAGGGAATTAGGCTTTTTAACACTGTTGTGAACAGCCATTAACACACCAGGCCTGGCAGTACCTGCGCTACAGCCACACACTGAATTGATCACTACTAAAGTAGTTCCTTGTTCGGATATCTTTTCATCTACTTCAGAAGCTGTCAACATTTCGGCAAAACCGTTTTCTGTTAACTCTTCTTTCATTGGGAGTACAATTTCTGCTGGATACATATTATAATATTTTTATTGGAAACACAAATTTACAAACTTGAATCCAATTATTCATCGAAGAATGTCAATAAATGATATAAAATTGAGTATCCCCCGCAAAAAGGGTGCATTCGATACTTAATCAGCTAGTTTGAATATAATAAGTTAAAAAATAGCAGTTAATTTTGGATAGACGCAAATTTTTATTTTAAAAATTGTAATTTTATTTATTCTGAATTTAAAAATCACCATGGTTATCAATAAAAGTACAATTACAGCCCTCTTTATTCTTTTTACTATTACTTGTCAAGCTCAAATCATACCTGATTCCACTATAAAGGCGGTAATAAATACAGACTCCGTTTTAAGAATCAGAAATATCAACCCTTATATCACCCTTCATGTTGACTCCACCTTGCGATATGATTTTGAAATTAATAAGGACCCTGCTCAATATTATTGGTACCTGAAGAATTCACCCGTTGGGTTAAAAATCAATAGGCAAACCGGTGTATTAACCTTTAAGGCTGAAAAATCATATTTTCTTTCTGGTAAATTAAAATATGATTACGAGTATAAAGTAAATATCGGTATACAGAATTTAAACAACCCTTTAGAACATATTGATACCTCCTTCAGTCTGTTGTTTTTTAATACCGATATTATTGTGTCAACCATTAAGCCTACCGTAACCAATGTTATATATGCAGAAGAGGGAGATACCATTAATTTTAGGCTACAATGCGATATAGGAAGTTTCCCTATAGAGGAAATTACCTATTTCAGTAATTATCCGGCAAAATCGACTACACCCATTAGCAAGTGCAACGATGAATATACTTGGTATATACCCTTTGATTTTATTAAAGAAAGTGATAAAGAAAAACAAAAGTTGTTAGAGTTATTTTTTGTTGGAATCAACAAATTCAATAACAGGGATACCTCCATCATACGAGTCTATGTAAAAGACAATATTAACTACCCTCAACGAATAATTGAATTTGAAAATTTGAGAAAAGAAGTTACCAATTACATCCTTCAGCTAAAAAGCAGTTTTCGTTTGATTGATAAAAAATTAAAAAAGACTAAAAAAACAAGAACAGGATTCGACCTTGGATCGGCTGTAACTGGCTTAGGGGGGACAGTGTTTTCTTCACTGCCCAATGTTGACCAAAAAACGGTCGGTAAAATTTTACCTAGCGTAGGAGTAGCTTTGGTACCTGTAAAGGAAGCAACGGCCCCCAATGTAACCTCTGATCAAAATACCGCATTACTGATTAGAAATAGTATTAAAAGGCTTGAATACCTGATAACTGACAACACGCTGTTGGGAGAGAGAGACCCTGAAATTTTAACCAAGACAAAAAAGATAAAGGATGAGATCAAGCAGCTGCAAATTCAGTTAATTGATATCCCCCTGGCAGATGAAAATTTAAGCAGCAAGGAATTGGATGAATATTTTAACAATCCCCAAGTGAACAAAAAATACAGGGTTAAAAAGAAATAATACTTATTGTTGCCTTTCAATTTTTGGAATTATTTAATACCCTAAAATCTTCAACATGCTTTGGGCAGTTTGTTCCTTTGCATACACCCAATCCACTAGTTTTCCGCTTTTATCGTGTCCCAAAATAATATGCTTCGGTGAAGGAATTAAACAATGCTTGATTCCTCCATATCCACTTATTTGATCTTGATAAGCACCTGTATGGAAAAACCCAACATACAAAGGCTCTTCACTAGTGAGTTTAGGTAAAAACACTTCATTGATATGCTCTTCGGAATCATAATAATCATGGCTATCGCAGGTAATACCGCCTAGGGTTACACGCTGGTATTCCTCTTTCCATTTATTGATGGGCAGCATCAAAAACTTTTCGCCAATTCCCCAGGTATCAGGCAAAGTAGTAATAAAAGAGGAGTCAATCATATACCATATTTCGCGGTCATTCTGCATTTTTTCACCGATCACACTATAAATATGTGCCATACTCTCACCAACAGTATAGCTGCCAAACTCTGTGAAGATATTGGGCATTTGCACCTTGTTACGTTTACAGGCAACTTTTATATTTCTTACAATTTCATTAATCATGAACTGGTAGTCATAATCAAATCCGAGTGAATGCTTAATCGGAAATCCTCCCCCGATATTGATTGAATCCAGTTCCGGACAAATCTTTTTTAATTGGCAGTACAAGTTGATTACTTTATTGAGTTCACTCCAATAATAGATATCATCCTTAATGCCTTTATTTAAGAAAATATGTAGCATTTTCAATTGGAACTTATGTTCCATCCCCTCGATCTCATCTACATAAAATTCCAATACATCTTTTGCCCTCATACCCAATCTAGATGTGTAAAAAGGAAAATTAGGCTCTTCTTCAGCAGCAACTCGAATACCCAATTTAAAGGGCGTTTTAACAGACTTATAAGCCTTCAACTCCTCTTTATTATCGAGAATGGGAATCACATTTTTAAATCCAGTATTTAACAAACGGGAAATTCGAGTGGTATAAGGTTTTTGTTTGTACCCATTGCAAATAATAAAAGTGTCTTTGTTGATCTTCCTTCTAGCATATAATTTATTAACAATATCGATATCATAGGCGTAGGAAGTCTCTAGATGAATATCATTTTTTAAAGCCTCTTCGACAATAAAGGAAAAATGGGAGCTCTTGGTACAATAACAATAATTGTATTTACCCTCGTATTTATGTTTTTTGAAAGCATTGGCAAACATTTCTTTTGCCTTTTTAATCTGATTGCCAATTTTTGGCAAATAAGTAAGTTTTAGCGGAGTGCCGTATTTGTCTATCAATGCTTTTATATCCTGTCCATTATATTGTAAATACTCATCTACCACTTTAAAATCTTCCTGAGGGAAATTAAAAGTCTGGTCCACCAAATCGGCGTAAGTATTATTCATGTTATTCATTTCCTTAAATGGGTTTAAATTTAATGCAAATGTAATTCAATGATGGATTCAATAAATAAAAAACCGGATGCGACATTGTCGCACCCGGCAGCTATTTTGTAAGGTTGAAAAGAAATAAGGTGAATGCTGGATGTTTCCACGCTAGCCATTTTTCTCATTACCTATTTCACCTGAGCTATCAAACTCTTGAAACTATCTGGTTCGTTCATGGCTAAATCTGCCAAAACTTTACGATTGATATCAATATTCTTTACAGCCAACTTATGAATAAATTCACTGTAAGTCATACCTTCAGCTCTAACGGCCGCATTGATACGGGCAATCCATAAAGTGCGGTATTCGCGTTTTTTTAATTTACGGCCAACGTAGCTATACGTTAAACCTTTTTCCATTACGTTTTTGGCAACGGTATATACATTTTTACGTTTACCGTAATATCCTTTGGCGGCTTTGAGTACTCTTTTTCTTCTGGCCCTTGATGCAACTGCATTTTTTGAACGTGGCATATCTTAATTTTTTGAAATGTTAATGTTGTGATGTAAAATCCAATAACTATTAGGAAATTACCCCTTTAGGCGCAATAAACGCAGCACGAAATCATGGTTGGTAGAATGAACCATACCATCTTTTCTCATATTACGCTTGCGTTTTTTTGATTTTTTGGTTAAGATGTGACGTTTGAAGGGTTTTTGGAAGGTAATTAAACCGGTTCCGGTAACTTTAAAACGCTTTTTTGCGCTTGAGTTGGTTTTAACTTTTGGCATTTAATAACTGATTATAGTTACTCCCTGCTGGCGCCCCGAACAGACGGGAACTTGTAGAGCCTTGTGGGAAATGTGTGAAAAAGAACATTCTTTTTCGGGCGGCAAAGGTAGGTAAAAAACAAATACGGCGCTCGTAAATAATGAATATTACTAAAATGTAGGAATTTAGCCCCCTATTTTGCTTGAATAAAAGCTAATTGAAGGAAGCCCCAAGTATTGGGATTGGAAAAAATTAAACCTTTCAACAGATTTTCGTTAACTACCTGACTGGCTTCCATTTACATAATAATCCCTCATTATTGCAAAAACTTGGTCTTTAAGGTCAGTTGGTTTTACATCTAAAGAAGCAACCGGGGGTAAAAAATGCATTTTCAATCGCCTTGGAACCAAAAAAAATCCCTTATCAATGGGCATTGCTTCTCTAGTGCCAAAAATAACACAAGGGATGACATCTTTTTTTGCATCTACGGCAAGCTTAAATGCTCCATCATAAAAGGGTTTCAGCGGCTGACCCGTCCGGTTACGGGTACCTTCTGGATAAATACACATGTGAATATTATTTTGAAGTACGGTGCGCATGGCTTCGAAACTTTTTCGGCGGCTCTGGTCATTTTTTCGATCCACTAATACAGATCCTCTTTTATAAAACCAACCAAAAATAGGCACTTTGGCAAAAGATGATTTTGCAATGGTTTTATTACCACCCGGCACAAAAGGAGCTGAAAGGGGTACATCAATCAGCGCATTGTGGTTATAGACGATCACATAAGTCTCCCCTTTTTTAAAATTTTCTTTTCCTTCTACAGTTACCGGACAACCTACCAAGTACAACCAGCTTCTCATCCAGCATCTTGAAACCCAAATGAAATAGTCCTGGCCTTTTTTGCCGGGTATCAGATAAGCAACCATCGATGGTAAAAAAATAATCAGGAAGCTAATCACAAAACTCACTAGCCCCCAGAGCGCCCAAAACCGTCCAAACAAATTGAATAAAAAATCAACGATGGCAATATTACCCCTGCTTTCATCTACCTTTTTTGTATGCTGCATAGCCAAATTTAATTAGTTTTTAAAGAGGGTGATAGTTTCCAATCAATTGGAGCCCCCCCCTGCTGAATCAATAATTCATTGGTTTTTGAAAAATGCCTACAACCGAAAAACCCCTTGTTTGCACTAAATGGTGAAGGATGTGGCGCTTTCAGCAAAAAATGCTTGGTTTCATCAATGAGTGACTGTTTTTGCTGGGCGAAATTACCCCATAATAAAAAAATAACCCCATTTTTATTGTCAGATATTTTTTTAATAACGGCATCCGTAAAATCCATCCAGCCAATGTTAGCATGACTGGCTGGTTCGTTGGCCCGCACCGTTAGGAAAGCATTCAACAATAAAACCCCTTGTTCCGCCCAATGCGAAAGATTTCCATAATCCAATGGCATTGTTATTCCAGTATCAGATTGTATCTCCTTATAAATATTGGTAAGTGATCGAGGTGGTTTGGTTCCTGCAGGAACAGAGAAGCTGAGTCCATGGGCCTGTCCGGGATTGTGATAAGGATCCTGTCCTAGTATTACTACCCGTACTTTATCAAAAGGCGTTTGATTAAAAGCATTGAATATAAGTGGCTCTGGAGGGTAGATGATTTCTCCAGCGGCAAGCTCCTTTTTTAATACAGCAATGATTGACAAAAAGTAAGGTTTGCCCAACTCATTTGCTAACTCCGCTTTCCAAGAAATATCCATTGGAATATCCATGTAGTAAGATTTAGGTATAAATACTAAAGCACTGCCAATTGAGAAACGAGTTGGGTAAGATGCTTATAAAATATCTTTTCCCATCCAACATTAGGCCAACGGCATTAATTTAAAAAAACCTCATCTACAAAGACCCAGCCTTTATACCCTTTTGGACTGTGCCACATCGGTAATTTATGAACAGGTATCAACACTACTTTTAAATAGCTTGCATTAATTGGGGTAAATAAAATTTCAAAACCTTTGGTATAATTAGGAGCTGATTTTTCAGGTTGAATAGGTGATATTTTTTTTACTAACCGCATATTACTTGGATTGTTGCCCGCCCAAACTTGAATTTGCTGAGCAGGAAAAATATGACTACCAGTAGCAACCAGTGTACTAAGAGAAACTGAAGATACTTGTATAGGGGCCTTCAGGGAAATAAGAATCTCCATGGGTTGGTCTTTAAAACCCATCCATTTCCCATTAGAAAAATCTTTATCCTCTCCTTTTTTAGTATCAATTAAAATTGAAGCACTGAATTTTTTATATGGATCTTGTTCAGATGGTTTAATCAAACTGACTGAGTCAATTTTAATCCCAGCACTGAAAAAAGTCCTTTCAACTACTTCGCTACTTGCCCAACCTACCTTAAATGCTTTTACCTTTAAAGTTAAGCCCTTGTTTAACAAATAGTCCCCTTTATAGATAGGCGATAAAATACTATCCGGCTCTGTTCCATCCACCGTATAACGCATTTCAACCCCTTTTACATAATGCTTCAATTTAAGCGGAATAGGTTGCAGCAAAACCAGATCCTCATTTTCAATAATGGGTTGGTTTAATTTTATGACAACCGTATCGCCGTTGAAGCCAGTTTCAATGCGGGTGTTCTTCATTTGTTTTTGGAGAGCAGCCAAATTTTGGTTTTGCGCAGGGGTACTCCATATAATCAATTCGGTCAATTTAGAAAGAGAAGCTATCACACCCAGGCTAGTCATATCAACTCCTGTACCAGATAAGGAAAGCTGCTTCAAAGATTTTAACTGATTTAAAGCAGCTAACCCAGTACCCTTGATATTGGTAAAGGACAAATTGAGTTTACGCAGATTGGTAAACTGTGCGATGGTAGCAAGATCGCCATCAGTCACTGGTATTTTATTGAGATTAAGTGATACAATTTGTTCTTTCAAAGGAAGTAATTCTTTAAGTTGTGCTGCCTTGAATTGGGATGCACCAAAAAACTCTACGCCCAATGCTGGCGAACTAATTGCCAATGGTGTGATAAAGCGGTAATTATTACTCAATGCTTTAATGATACTTTCATCTGCAGCTTTAAAGCTGTAGTTATCCGTTTCTATTGTATTAAACAAGGCATTTGCTAACAAGCGTAAGCTGTCTGTTGCAGGTAAGTTAATCACTTTAGCAGTGGCGTTCGCACCACTATGTATCCAATGATAAAGGATGTTGGCTTCATCATCGGTAAGCTGTGGCTTTCCACTAGGGGGCATGTGTTTTTTATTATCTAGTGGTAAATGAATTCTACTAAGTAGCAATCCAAAATCATGTTGGGTAGAATCCCATAAAACACCATTTTTACCACCTTTCAGCAGCTTTGCAAAGGTCTCCATCACCAATTCACCTTTGGCCTTATTATCATTATGACAACTGATACATTTAGCCTCTAAAATAGGTTGTACCATATTGGCATAGATCACTGCATCTTCAAATAATACAATCGGTGACTTCTTTTCTTTCATCACTGGAGCCAACACGAAATTTTCTCCATGGGTAACACTGGCTCCTAAATGACTGGTAACCAAAATACCCATAAAAGCAGTAAGGGAAGTAACACCCAATAATAATTTGTTGCTTCGGATGGATTGTCTATACACATACCAAACGATAGATATGAATGAAATGAATACCCCACCCCATTTATGCCAAAATAGTATATCGGCCGCATAGCCATCTTCTTTGGAAAGTAATAAGCCCATCAAAGCACTGACTACTGAAGTAAGTGAAGTAATGACCAATAGGTAATCTCCTATCCCTGTTTGCTCGGGCTTGAGCTGATTTTTAAAGCCCGAAAAAAATTCCAAAAAAACACAGGCCACCAATAATACAATGGGAAAATGCAAAAGCAAGGGGTGCAATCGACCTACTGCTTGAACCCAAGGAGGAACAGATAAGCCCTTCTCAAAAATCAACAGAAATACCAACAAACAATTCAATGCAAAACTGGCATTGTATAAATAGGTTTTAGATCGTTGCATCATTTTAATACACTTTTATTTCATCTACAAATATCCATCCATGTCTACGCTTTCCCGCAAGCCAATCAGGTAAGGATGTAAATCCGTACAATTTTATTTTTAATCGATCGGTGGCTATTTTATTTTCTGTAGTTAAAAGCATTGGCCTGCATTCAGGTGCGCTGTTACTTTTATTTAACTCTATTTTTTTTTCAGAAAAAAATTCGAATGTTTGATTGCTTTGGTTATAATATTCTACGCTAATAATTTGAGGCGGAAAAACCCAACTTTTATAATCCTGCAAAAAATTTATCAAAACCGAATTCAATTGTTGGAAAGTTTTCATTCCTACCGTAATTTCCACCGTATCTTGCTGGTAGCCGATCCAGTTAGTAGACTTCATGCTGGCGACTCCCCCTTCATTGTCAAACAAAGTGTTGGACCCATTTCCCTGGTATTTTTCATTTGGATTGCTATGTTGCTCAGACTGGATTTCCAATCCATCTTTTACAAAACTAACCGATACGATTTCGGATGGTAAAAATCCTGCCCCTGCAGTGATTGCTTGCAATGTGGTCAACGATTTTTTTATTTTAATTGGGCGCTTGTAAATTTTATCATTTTCAGTTGGCGGCTGACCATTCAATGTATAATAAATATGGGTGCCCGGCTCTGCAAATTTCAATTCCACCATAGCAGCTTGTTTAAAAAAAACAGCGGAGGATTTTAATAAAGGCGGTGCCAACTGAACAGGTGTTTGTCCAAGGCAATTTTGGCATAAGGCCAAAGCAAGAAAAATATTAACTAGCGTACGCATTAAATAATTGGCGATAATTTATAAGGATATACCTTGCCCGAATTCCACTGAGCAACATACAAGTTTTCTTCATCATCCACACACACATCATGCGGATATTGAAAGTACTTAACCGTTTGATACATTTCATCCAGCTTATGGTCTACATATTGAGGTTGAGATCCTCCCAGATTAGAAACTACTGTAAAGTTTTTATCCAGTATGGTTACAAAACCCGATTGTTTACCTTGTTGTGTATTGGTTTGCAACACTGCCGCATACAAATAATCCCCTTTAATTACTGGGCGACAAACCCATGCACCAGGCAAAGGAATGGTATCAATGTACACGCCGCTAAAAGTGAATCTTTTAAATGCATTTTGCTGACGAGAAGTTACAATCAAACAAGGATGAAGCGGATCACGTTGATCTATACAAATGCCATGGGCATTAGCAAGATGCTTGGCTTCACTCCCCTTACCACCAAAATGATTGATATAGCGACCGGAAGAATCATATTGAATAATAAAATCTTTGCCATATCCATCTGCAACGTAAATATCTCCATTGGGAGCTATGGCCGTTTCGGTTGGAACATATTCAGCAGCTTTTGAATATTGGCCCGTTTCTTTGGGATAATCCAGCACTAGCAAAACCCTGCCATCAATAGTAGTTTTAATTACCTGGTGACGGCTATTATCGCAAATAAACAAAACATCGGTTCCATTTTCATTATGGAGTGTCAATCCGTGTGCTCCAGGATATTCGTGGCCCCAGGTGGTTAATAACTTACCCGCTTTATCATAAATGATTACATTGTTTTTCACTTCATTGGTCAATAATATTATCCTACCCTTACTATCCTGCACCATCTCATGACAATCATTGACAGGGTTGGTAGCAACATCGGCCTTGCTCCACTTGGTGTCTAAACGGTACCGCTTATTATTATGGCCAAGCAAAGGGTCCTCCAAAAAAGGAAAAGACGGTTGGGATAAAAACCCCAGTGTACCTAGGGAAGAATTTCTTATAAATGATCTGCGTTCCATACAATTGGATTTAAAAAAATTAAAAAAATATCTTTTACGATAAGCGGTTTCTTACAATGTGATTCGACAGTTAGTACAACCCTTTCCGTTAGCTGATAATTCCCTTCACCACTTTACCGGCAACATCAGTAAGCCTGTACCTTCGGCCAAGATGCTTATACGTAAGTTTCTCATGATCTAACCCCATTAAGTGCAAAATAGTAGCATGAAAGTCGTTTACATGCACCGGGTTTTCAATAATATTATATCCAAACTCATCTGTTTCACCATAAGATCCTGGCTTTACACCACCACCTGCCATCCAGATACTAAAGCACCTTGGATGATGATCTCTGCCATAATTTTCTTTACTAAAATCGCCCTGGCAATAATTGGTTCTTCCAAACTCTCCTCCCCAAATTACCAATGTTTCATCTAATAAACCTCTTTGCTTCAGATCAGTAATTAAGGCTGCTGATGCTTGATCGGTATCCATACATTGGCCACGCATTTCATTGGGAAGATTTCCGTGCGTATCCCAACCCTGGTGATACAACTGCACAAAACGAACACCATTTTCAGATAATTTTCTTGACAACAAGCAGTTAGCAGCAAAAGTGCCGGGTATCAAACAATCGGGGCCGTATAATTTGATGATGTCATCCGGTTCTTTACTAAGGTCGGTGATTTCTGGAACCGCTGTTTGCATGCGATAAGCCATTTCATACTGTTGCACTTTTGCATTCACTTCAGGATCGCCTGATTCTTTGAAGGTTTCTGCATTTAATTGCTCCAATTTATCGAGCATTTTTCTGCGGTCAGTTTTATTAATACTCTCAGGATTATTTAAATATAATACAGGACTATCCCCGCTACTAAACTGAACACCTTGGTGAACGGAATCCAAAAATCCATTGGACCATAATTTTGAATACACGCCCTGTCCATTACCTTTTCCTTTGGATAATAAAACACAAAAAGCGGGTAAATTTTTATTTTCACTTCCCAATCCGTAGCTCAACCAGGATCCCATACTTGGTCGATTGCCCACCTGAGCTCCGGTTTGTAAAAATGTAAGCGCTGGATCATGATTAATTGCTTCAGTGTACATACTTTTAATCACACACAATTCATCCACCACTTTGGCGGTATGTGGAAGCAATTCACTCATCCAAGTTTTTGCCTGTCCATGCTGGTTAAAGTTAAATACCGATCCTGCCAATGGGAATTTTTTCTGACCTGCAGTCATACCAGTAAGTCGTTGCCCATTGCGGATAGATTCAGGAAGATCCTGACCAAACATCTCCTGAAGCTTTGGCTTGTAATCAAACAAATCTAACTGCGAAGGAGCTCCGTTTTGGAAAAGGTAAATGACTCGCTTTGCTTTGGGTGCAAAATGCGGCAAGCCAGATAAGATCATATCTTCCGGGGTTTTTTCGCCAAACAAATCAGGAATCAACAGTGAGCCTAAAGCTACACTTCCAATTCCCAAACTCATTTTTGAAAGAAAACGCCTTCTATTAAAATTAAGGCTATACTCTAATAATGCTTTGTTCATAATTAAGATTTTATTATTGCCTCTTCCATGTTATAAATCATATTAATTACTTTCATCAATGCCGCTGTAGCATTCATGTCTAAATTTTCAGTAAAAGGAAATTCACCTACATGCAATGTGGAGGATGCATCCAATTGTTTTTGACGAAACTGTTTTAACTGGTCTTCATAATAGCTTTTTAAAATTTCATTTTCCTTCGCTCCAGGTATTCTACAAATGATGCGATGAAAAGCTGTTTTAATTTTAAGATCGGAAGATAAATTTTCTTTCATTAGCTTTTGAGCCAACACTCGGGAAGCTTCCAATACAGTAGGATCATTCATCATCATCAATGCTTGCAAAGGAGTATTGGTTTGAGAGCGCTTTACTTCACATTGATCTCGGTTACTGGCATCAAACAATATCATGCTGGGAGGAGGAACTGTTAACTTAATAAAAGTATACATTCCTCTGCGATAAAGGGCATCCCCTTTATCTTGCTTGTAGGTTTTTAATTCTCCCCTACCAGAACTAGCCATTTCCCAAAGCCCCGCGGGTTGATAAGGTTTAACACTTGGGCCACCAATGGTGTTGACCAGTAAGCCACTTCCCGATAAAATAATATCCCGTACAAATTCGGCTTGCACTTTTTGACGTGGTGCACGGGTTAGGTAAATATTTTCGGGGTCACGCTTATAATTCTCTGGGTTTACCTTGGATGATTGACGATAAGTAGCTGATAGCACAATCTGTTTCATTAAGCGCTTGATATCCCAACCATGTTCCATAAAGTCTACCGCCAACCAATCGAGCAGTTCGGGATGCGTAGGCAATTCTCCCTGCATGCCAAAATCCCCAGCGGTTTTTACCAATCCTCTTCCAAAAATCTCCTGCCAAATATGATTCACAAAAACCCTTGCAGTAAGGGGATTGTCCTTGTTGACGGTCCAGGCAGCAAGGCCCAATCGATTGCGTTGACTTTTGATCGTATCAAATGCCAATACCGATTTTAATGCAGATGGAAATACCTCGGTGGATGGATGATCGTATACACCACGGTCCAGTATATAGGTTCTACGCAAGGTGTCATTTTCTCCCATTATTGAAACAAACAAATTGCCGGTGTCTTTTTTATTAATGAAGGTTAAAACACTTTTTGACTCCTCGTCTGTAATAGTTAATATGGGCGATTTTGCGGGTTTGGATGAACTTACATCGCCCTCAAAACCTACTTCTTTGGTGTTATTAAAAAAAGCAAATAACTGGTAATACTCTTTTTGAGAAATGGGGTCGTACTTATGATCATGGCATTGGGCACATTCAGCAGTCAAACCCAATATTCCCTTAGTAAATGTTTTTGTTTTGTCAAGAATATATCCAATTCTATATTCTTCTGGAATAATGCCTCCTTCTTCGGTATACTTATGGTTTCTAAAAAAAGCAGTGGCTAGCATTTGCTCTTTTGTTGCATTGGGGAGCATATCTCCGGCAATTTGCCAGGTAAGGAATTCGTTGTAAGGAAGATTTTTATTGAATGCATGGATCACCCAATCGCGCCAAGCCCATTGAGTTCTAACATTGTCATCTTGGTAACCATAGCTATCCGAATATCGAGCGATATCAAGCCAATGAACTGCCATTTTTTCGCCGTAAGCGGGCGTAGTCAATAATAGATCAACGGCGGTTTCATAAGCATTGCTGCTTTGGTTGGCAGCAAATTGTGCCATCATTTTTTCGGAAGGAAGCAGTCCGGTGAGATCAAGTGATACGCGTTTTAACAAACGTTCCTTATCGGATTGCTCGTTGTGAGAAAGCCCCATTTGTTCCTGCTTACTAAAAACAAAGTAATCAATTCCATTAACAGCCTGTTCCTTGTGATCGATTGACGGCAAAGCTGCTTTGATGGGTTTTGCAAATGCCCAATGCCGCTCGTATTTCGCTCCTTGATTGATCCATTTTTTAAAAAGGGCAATCTCATAGGAGGATAACATCCCCAAATGAGCGGTGGGAGATGGCATTTGGTAGGAGGAGTCTGTTGAAATTATTCGTTTGTAAACTTCCGATTCTTCCGGCTTAAAAGGAACTAGTGCGAAAGCCCCTTTCGTTTCTTTTAAAGGTGCAAATGCTGAATCGGGTATATCCAGCCTTAAGCCAGCTTCCCTTTTATTCTTATCTGGCCCATGGCACTTAAAACATTTATCCGATAAAATGGGTCGGATATGGAAATTGTAACTTACCTGGTCCGGCATCTTGTTTGCCGCAGTACCATTGGTATGCATACAAGAAAGCCAACCTATCAAAGAAGCTAGCAACACAGCTGTTACAATTAAAAACTTAGATTTCATATAGCTTGCAATTTACAAAAAAAGTAAAAATACTTGTATTCAAATATAGGGGATTATAAAGTAAATCCAATGTGCAACCGACTGTTAAAATGATATTTACTTGAATATGGTCTGGGTATTTAAAAAAACACATATGAACCGATTGCCAATAATAGCATTTGCGAAAACTTAAACCATTTAAAGAATTAGATAATTAAAAATAAATAAGTAACCATTTGAAAAGATGGATTATAATATCAAAAAAATGGATTAGTCAATTCAAATCTTCTTTGAAAATAGGGATATTAGTTCTCAAACTATTGCTTTTGGTAAACCCTCACATAATCTACAATGAACTCATCTGGGAAAACAGTTTTCTTGATTTCTTCGAGATTATTAGGTATTTCCATACTTAAAATAAGGTACTCTTCAATTTGTGAAACACCCGAACTCACTTCATAAAATTTAAGTCCATCTATATAGAAGCTATATTTTTCGGGCGTCCACTCTAAACCAAATGAATGAAACCCTTTGCTTACCCCTTTTAGGTAACTCTGCATTCCACGGGTTGTATGTTGACCAGCGCCATACGGGCCCCAATGAACATTGTGAGAAACAATGTCGCGACCGAGTTTCTTAAAAAATTCCATGATATCGATCTCTGCACCATGCAATCGGAGATCATCACCCTCGGATAATTTGGGCGATTGTAGCCAAAAAGCACCCCAAACACCGGGCGATTTTTGCAACTGTGCCCTGCACTCATAAAATCCATATTTGGGCATAAACAAATTCTGAGTACCCACAGCACTGATCAAGATTGAATCACCTCTTTTAATTGCAGACAATTTCAACAATCCATCTTCTACTTTAACTGCTTCGGCTGAAACATACGCAATTGCACGGCGGCCTACTCCCCTAACCGCCCATTTTGTATTGTCTAATTCCTTGCCCAAAAAATCATCTTCCCAGACCAATTGGTATCCTTGGTTGATCGGATTGAATACGGTATCTGACATTGGACCCTGTGCTGGACGTTGTGCGTTGGAACAAATACAATGAACAAAAAAAAGAATAAAACAAAAAGCGCATTTTCTCATTTGCAATTTTTTTTTGGTGAACAATGATACGATTGATCTTACAAGAATAGTGAATATTTTGTATAATTAGCATGCAAACTCCTAAAAGCATGGAATGGCCAGAGCGCCAGCTTAGGAATGGATTCCAGTACTATCAATTTCATAATCCATAAAATCGAGGGGTGAAAATTTATTTTTCCTAAAAAATCCGCCAATTCACTTGGCCACAAAAACGAAGATTATCGTAAATATTTACGGTAAAAACCATGCATGGCAATGACATGAGGAAAACTAATACAGGAAATAAACACGAAAAATGCGGTTACCCAATGCTTGTTGAAAGCAGGTAAAAATCCACTTTCCAAACAATAGAGCATGGCACCAAACAACAGAAATGCACCAGCAGTAAAAGGAAATGCATTTTTAAAAAGGGATAGGTCGTCTGTTTGAAAGCCCTGTTTCAAATGGCACCAACCATTAAAACTGTGCTGTCCGATGAAGTATAAACCAAATGAGGTTAATAGCGGCAATTGAATACCCACTGCCAGCATGCAAACACTGAGCAGCATCGCAGGGCGACGCTCCCAAAGGCCCCATACCACTACCGCTAGGACAATTAGCGAAGCCGCCAATTTTCCTTGAGCATCAGTTAAAGGCAGGAGCAAAACTTTCATATTGGCCAATATAGTATTGGTTGCTTCCACATGTCCAAAAAGCACTATGCCTAGCAGGGATGCCCCCCATGCCCAGTTTTTTATCGGCCATTTATGTCTCGGTTGCCATTGCTGCATATCTGCCTGTCCGAAATGCCAGGCAGAATAACCCAGAAAGAAAACAATTGCGACATTTGGAAAAAACAACCATAGGGCCAGAAATGCGGCGGCAAAACCAAGGTATTTTATTACAAAAAAAACATTGACAGTGCCCTTTAAATTACCGCTCTCTAGCAGGTGATCCACTGCACCGTGCGGTATGCCCAGAAAAAATAAACCCAGGGACAATAGGACTGGCTGCACCCAACCAACACTAAGGGGTAAGTTGGTTTGTAAAATCAATAGTCCCAATGCAAGTAGCAACAAAATAAGGGGTGCTAATAAATTGCGATATCTTACAATTGTAACTGCCCACCAGGCCTGCAAAAAAGGCTTAAGCGGTAAGGAAAATAAAATTCGCAAATCTTGATATAAGGAGGTTTTTTCGTCCAAGAAAAGCAATACGTCAATGGCGCTATTTTTCTGAAACAAAGCTTCAAATATGGGCTTTCCTTGAGCTGGTTGTCTACTTAAAATATATAGCAGCAGTCTGTCATAAAAAAGAAACCTCGGGGCAACCGAAATTCCCGCAGGCTGAATTCCTTTTTGTAAGCAATCTGCCAGTATTTGGGCATGGCGACTCATATTTTTGAAAGCATATCCTGTGCTGGGCTTTACAGCTCCCGCCCTTCCGCCGATAGGAATCACACCGGGAAGTGTAACAATTTTGGTGGAGGCAGTACTCATGGGAATACAACCTGTTTCAGTTTCGATGATTTGGAAATCTCCAAACCGATGAGCAATATACTGGTTTAGGAGGGGTTCAGCTTCTTCTGGGGTAATAGGCTCAAGACCGAAACGTGTCAACTCCACGAGTAACTTACCGGTACTGAATGGAAGCACATACATAAATTGGGTATGCCCTTGCTGATCCACCCCAAAATCCATCAGGTCAATGCAGTTAGCACCTAACAAAGGAGTTTCGATGTCAATCACATACCCTATAAATGATTGTAGCAAATGAGCTTCGTCATTGGCGGGAGGCAGGTACAGCGGAGGGCGACTATCAAAAACTGTGGTTGAATACCAAGTGCCCTTATCAGTGGTTACTTTCACTCCATTTTCGGTGGCTTCAAGGTCTAACACAGTGGCCTGCACGCGATAAAAACCTTGCTCCTGCATAATCCGTCTCAATTCACCGTACAAATCAAGGCCGGATATGCGTCGGTATTGTGTTGGAAACAATGATTCGGGCTGGTTTCGATTCACACTTACTTCACCCCAATGATGGCTAATTAAATGTTGACATAGCCGGGTGGTCGATTCGCTAGAAGAACCCCAAAAACAATACGTCTTGTCGTTTTTAGACTTGGCATCCGGGTCCAACACCAAAATGGTTTTACCCTGCAATAAGCCCCGCTGCTCCATGCTCATTAGTAGCAGGGTTGCAGAGGCGCCGGCACCTGCAAATAGGTAATCCACTTTGGAAAAATGGGGATGCGGTGATACGGGCATGTTGTGAGGTTCAATAAAAATAGGGGTTTCTTCCATAATGAGAGAAACCCCTATTGGTTTTTAAAAGTGTAAATTAATCTTCGTTTCTACTCAATGAGTAGATAACTAAACCAAATCCAATTTTGTTAATGGCATCAGCAATATTATAAACAATATCCATAGCGTGAGCTGCAGCTGCAGGATCAGCAACCAATTGAATTCCAAATAAACCACCTGGAGTACCTAAAATATAACCTAATGGGTAAATAGCCCAACCTACCAAAACAAACCAACCCAAAATCCGAGTAGCCTTAGCTACTTGTGGACCGGCAGTTTGAGCCAGTTTAGACACTTCGCCAAACCAAACCAAGTAAGCAATGTAGAAATAAGCTGCACCGGAAATAACTCCCCACATTACACTCCTATCTCTGTCAATTGTTTCTCCAAAATAACCGGTAACCAGCATAACCAAGGAAGCGAAAATTAGCTTCCAAAGCAAACCGATTTTTGCTCCAGCCTTCTTAGTGATAAGATAGAATTCTACACACATTAATGGCACAGTAAGAATCCAGTCAACATACCTGAAAAAAGTCGGTGAATCACCCGTCTCAAGATTATAACCTCGCATGTAGTAGTAATGTACTGCAGCAATGAAGGTTATTAAACCAGAAACCAAAACTGATGTTCTCCATTTTTGAGATGTATTACTCAACTCAAAAAAGAAGAAAACTGATGCGGCCATCATGGCCATTGTTCCGATAAAAAACGTAAACGCTACGTAATTATCACTTGCAATTTTTAAATGTTCCATATAACAAAAGTTTAGTTTGCCCTACTCTTATGGATTTTCAGTTACTCCCCGTTTTTTAGTTTGGTTGCTGGTCTCCAAATTTTTTTATCAAACAATTATTTTGTTAAAAATGTTTAAAAAATTTTTTCTGTTTGTAATAATTGTATTTTATAAAAGAAGTTTTAAACGCTTTCTAAGTTCTGTTACTCTTTAGTTCTGCCTTTCCAACTTGCCGAAAAAGATTTACAATTTCGAAAAGCTGGGCGTTTCAAAGCAAGCGACTACCGGTCATCAATAACCTGAATTTGAAGCACAAAACTTCCTATAGAAAAAAAACGACCGCATTATGCAAACATCTTTATCCTATTCCAGATATAATTTTTGTGCCGATAGGGCTCAATTTTACTGAGTTGGGGGTATTTATTTAATTAAAAAATAATTTTCAGAATCTGTTTATTTAAAAGTCGAAACTTTACTTACTGAAAAATGTTGGTTTTCCTACTTTAGAAGCATTTTCCCAACTTTAAAAACCAGCCTTGAAGTCAAATTTAATAATCTACTAACTTAGTTTCGAAAACTCACTGCAACGAATAGTAGATTTATGATGTTAAATTTAAGGGAGTTTACTTATTTCCAACTATTTTTTTTAACTTTTTTTTCGTGATTCCACTTTGAGTTAAAAGGAAAGATCAATCGATTGTTCTTTTTAAAATAGCAGCCTAGTATTTAAATCTACATTATTTTAGCTGAGGCGGCTTGATGGGCATCGAATGTGCATTCTGCGCATGATAGATCCGAGTCAACTCCTCAAACGATGCCCTCAGCATCTGGCCTTCAAGTTTGCCCTTTCGCTCAAACAATTCCTTATCGATAAGCGCCCGCAAAAATAGGATCCGCCAGCGCCATGCAGTGCGTGCTGCTGGCATCATCGCGGCATCAGCCTTTGCTACCAACTCGAAAGCTTTTACAGCTTTCGAGTTGATTGTCTCGCGGTTATGGTTCTGTTCGAATATACGGACCACTTTAACGATATCCTCCGCAACATCCGCAGAAAACTCGAAGGCGGCATATTCCTTGACTGTCTCCTCCGCCTTGCGCTCAGGATCCCAATAAAACTGAGCATAAATCACTTTGTTGAGATCCTCATAAATTCCTTCCGAGTAAGGTGCCCCACCTGCGGCCATGGACTTGATCCGACCCCAGCGTTTTTCAAAATGAGCTGGGGCTGGATTGGCTCCATATCCGCCCCAAGGATTCATTCCAAACATACTGATTTCGGGAAAATTTACCATCCCCAATCCTGCTGGCAATCTGGAGTCCAGAAGATATTTTGGGAAATAATTATTGTGACCATCGGCCATAATATAGTCGAGCCAGCTCTTGTCCTTTCCCAGCGCCGTCGTTAGACCCGCCCATTCACCGTCTGGGTTATTGTCGTTTTCATTCTCGAAGCACCAAGTGGAAAGGATGATCTTGCAAGTAGGAAATCGTGAACGTATGCTGGTTACAATTTCTCTGGAAATACCTAGATATCCCCTAGCTCCCCATGGCCAGCAGTATTGGCAGGCACAACCGCCTTCATCATAGGGCCAAAAGCAGAAATAGTCCAAGCAGATATTCTTGAATTCGTCCAAAATCGCCTCATGTATTTCAAGTAAATGGGCGCGGGCATCCGGCTTGCTGACACAAAGGTTAACACCGAAATTACCTCGAAAATTTCCGGGAACTGTTGTAGCAAGAAATTCCTGGGGCGCATTTTTATAACCTTCTCCCGGCACCTGAAGCAAACCCACCTGCAACCCACACCCGTGGGCCTCACGCAACACCAGCTTAAAACGGTCAAGCCATTTTCGGGCAGCCGGATCAGTGAGCCCATTGAACTGCCAAGTTGGGAAGTGAATGAGGATTGTATTGTAGCCCCAGAGACCGAGGTCTTCGATGTATTGATTCAACTCTTCGAGCGGTGCTGCTTCGTAATAATTCATGAAGTGGGTGGCTAAGTAGATCGCCCTCACCGGACATTTCGGGATAGACGTTCCTCGCCATGTGCTAGCTGTGAACCCACCCTGATCATATCGACTCGTTCGCAAGAACTTACCAACACCGAAGAGCAAGCCCTTCTCGTCATTGCCGACAATTCGAACGCCTCCGCCCAGACGATCCTCGATTCGGAAGCCTTCCAAACCAAGACCCGGAACAAGCGAAAGTTCAACCGAAAGTGCTGCATCGCCCTTCAAAATGACTTTCGCCTCGCACCGTTGCTGGACCTGCCGGGCGAACACACGACCGATATTCCCTAACACGGGCCCCTGCCCCGATGGAAGCAAAAGCAAAACAGACTTAGTCGGAAGTAAATGGAGCATGTTTTTCTTCGACTGAAGCGATGAGGCGAAAGTGATGGATGTAATTTTATTCATGTGTGTTTTCACATGAAATTGTGGGAATTGGTGAAAGGTTACTTCAGATCCTTTTTCTTTTTTTAATTTACTATCAGTCCAGTTTTTCGCACCTGAGATCAAACAAAATAACAACAGAAATGATGTTGCTAAAAACAGTTTTTTACTCATAATTGATTATTGAAATAATAGTAAATTAAAAAGCTTATTTATTGCAAATTGCTAAACGGATACATTTTATTTAAAGACTTCATTATTTAAATTACAAAAATAAAAAACAACTCCTTGCGCTTATAAAAAGAAACAAAGAATAGCCCAATTTCTATGATCCTATCATTGTGAAATTTAAAACTTACTCCCGTTATCATTGCTAGTATTTCCGATAAGCACTTTGTTATTGATATAGCAATAGATACCTCATCGTAAAAAGGGAAAATAATACAATAATAAATTTTGTAATTAAAAATGACTTCTACAAATGTAGAAGTCATTTTTAATTATTTAGGAGGAACTTATTTTTTATCTACCAAACCTTGCTTTCGATGCATTAAAGTTTTGTTGAACTTCTGCTATCGATAACGGCTTGTTATAAATTTGAATTTCTCCAATTTTCCCATTCAAATTCCCTTCAGTATCAGCTCCAGGATTTCCTCTTGCTATAAACAAGTAGTTATCTGTGCCACTTGCGCTATAGCCAATTCCACTTTGAGAATCCTCTAATACACCATTTACATATAATTTTTGTGTTTGATTTTGTGCATCAAATACGAGTACAACGTAGGAATACTGATTTAAAGTATAGGTTTGTTGAGAGAATAAAAAATTATTACTCCAAACTTTACCTCTATATTTCTGTGAACTTGCTACTAATGGTGGCATATTCCATGCGCCATGTGAAGCATCACTAGACATGGAAATAATATTCCCTTGATTTGCATTAGGACTAACCCATGCAGCCCAAGATACAGAGGCGTTACTATTACCTGTAGCAGGAATACGTTGCGCAGAGTACGCATATTGATTGCCTCCATCAAAACTAAATGAACCTCCGCCAGCGGTAGAATAGGTAGGTGTACTTTCTAGTGTGAAATCTTTTCCATTACCACTAATATCAAACCATGTATTTCCAGTGCCTGGGTAAGATGAAGGGTCATTAGCAGATAAATAGACTGCTAATCCATCCCTTACTAGACAATAACCACTAGCTGGTTGAGGATTAATTGTAACTATACCAGATGGATTACTTACAACGGTAATGCCATCAGAACCAGTTACAGATACATAATAATAAGTAGAGCCAGTTACATCACTAGCGGGATAGATGGTACTCTTATTAGCTCCTGCTATTAGTGTACCGCCCGTATTTGAGCTAGTAGTATTGCTATACCACTGAAATGCTAAATTGATACCCTTCGCTTTAACAGAAATACCTGATGTAGGATTGCCTATACAATTACTTTGATTACTGGTTGCAGGCTGTGTAACAATGCCTGTGCCAGTAGACCCAGCAACACCATAATAAATACCAGCACTGCCCTCTATGCTTTGACGATCAATATCGTTTAAGGCTTTATTATACACCACTAGTTCACTTATAGAACCAGACCAATAAAGTCCATTACTTATACCCCCAATTGTAGGTGTACCAGACCAATCTACTGATACATTATCTGGACTCATTAATGGATCACCATTTAACCAATATTCAGATTTATTGCTTTTAATTTGAACAGATGCCAAATTCATTTGCTGGTCTAAATCAATTGGAGAAGCAACTGAACGTCTACTGTTCGTTCCAAAACCATCATAAATGGTATTACCTCCACCTGCCCAATAAGCCGCATCTGTATTTGAACCAAATTCCCATAGAGCGACTGTATTGGTTTCTGAGGCTGTTGGCTTAAACACAATAAATCCAGTTGCATTGGTACCTCTATTCCAAGAACTTAATTTTAAACAATCATCCAAACCATCATACAAAATTACCGGTTTGCCGTTTTCTCTATTGATTACTCCTGCTGTTGCAATTTTAGGTTGCTTGGTTTCATCTGTTTGCGCAGCATCAAGTCCAGTACCACTTTGATCATACCATTTTACTATATAGCCATCGCTGTCGCCGATAAAAGTAGTAAGTGCAGCGTCATCTAAGTCTCCGTTTACTTTAAAACCAATATCCAACATAGTGTTATCAGAACTACGTCTAACTTTTATTGCTTTGCCTTGATAACAAGAAGTTAAAAGTCGTAATCCAAAAGCAGCTGCTGAGGATTCTGTGTTTACACCTAATTTATCCAACGGTGAATAGGTGATTGTTATAAGTCCCGAAGGATTGGTTGCCAATGAACATGCACCGGATGTAATGACTGCATAATAATAACTTGGTCCTTCAATATTTGGCGTATAGGTAGTATTGGTTGCGCCACTAATTAGTGAACCGCTTGAATTACTACTAGATGTATTACTATACCACTGATAAGTAGAAGCAGGCCCAGTAGCAGTGAATGATAAATCTGTAACATTAACTGCGCCGCAAACTGTTACGGTTTCTCCTGCAGCATTTGGTTGTGCACTAATAACTGTAGTTGGAACAGTAACTGTTACTGCACCTGATACATCACTACTTACCGTTCCGATATTACCAGTTACAACTACATAGTAATAAAGTGTACCACCTGCTGTTGTTAATGGAGTATAGGTATTGGTTGTAGCACCTGAAATAAGTGTTCCCCCTGTATTGCTATTCACCGTGTTGGAGTACCATTGATAGGTTGCATTCATTCCATTAGCCACTACACTGATAGCCTGAGCAGGAATGTTTTGACAATATGCCTGTGCAGTTGTAGAGGGTTGGGTAATAATTTTAGTTGCTAAACCAAAATAGCTACCCATATTATTTTCGGCTGCTGCTCTATCTGCGTCTGACAATACTGCTGGGAAAGCCAATACTTCCGATTGCATTGCACCACCGCCAGAGTTATTATTTCCATCATTATTTCCAATACATAAACCATTTACCTGGTCTGTATAAGTTGTATAAGAGCAAATGATAGTATTTTTTACAGGTGCTAAAGAAGCATTTACGGCCAAGCTTACCCCATTTCTCCACAAAGCAACAGGGAATCTACTACTATGGAACATGGTGTTGTAATTCTCAATCAAACCACCAAGTCTACTAGTGGTTCCGTCCAACATTGCATGATAACCGGTATACACATCATTCTCAGATTCAATTGCTGTTATCACTTGATTCATACTAATCTGAGAACCGCTAAACACAAGTCCTTTACCTCCTGCAAAATCTACTGCAACCTTCGAACCAATATGTTTGACATGTCCATCAAATACAATTTGTGGTTGTGCATTATTTAATTCTTGCAACATGTCATTTCTTCTACCAGACTGATCATACCATTTGTAAACAAATGCATTACCAGTACCTGCAAAAGTCAATAATGCAGTAGTGTCTAATATGCCACTTGGCAAGAAACCTATATCCAATAGTTTATTATCAGAACTCCGTCTAACCTTTATCAAATTACCAGTATAGCAAGAGCTTAATTTTCTTACAGAATAGGCAACTAGCGACTGAACGGAATTGGGTATTCCAGCTAAATCCAAAGGCTTAGTTAATATTGTTGTAAAGCCCGAAGGATTCGTTGCTAAACTACACCCTATACTAGATATTACACCATAGTAATAATAATCACCTGCTACATCCGGTATGTAAGAATTGGTAGTAGCGCCGTCAATTTCTTTACCATCTGTATTCCCATTAGCAGTTGTATAATACCATTTATAGGTAAGGTCTGTTCCTGTTGCAACAACCGTTAAAGGACTTGCATTGACACATTGAGGTACCGATTGTACTGCTCCAGAAGGTTGTGATGTAATATTAATTGACAGTGCATTGGTATGTATTGCACCAGATACATTACTTGTAACATCCGGACCCGCAGATCCACCTACTACTACATAATAATACTTGACACCAGCTGTGGTAGAAGATGGAACATAACTTGCACTTGTTTCACCTGTTATAGCCGTGCCACCAACAGTTGAATTTGTATTATTGCTATACCACTGATAAGATAGGTTGACCCCTTTAGCCACTACCGTTAATGGCTGGGCAGTGCTAGCTACACAATATTGCTGGGCAATGGTATCTGGTTGAATAATAATTCCTGTTGTTTGTTCATAATAAAATGCCTGACTTTTTTCTATCAACTCCCGCTCTGCAGTAGGCAATAAATTTGAAAAGCCAATAACTTCTGCTTCCATTAAAGCGCCGCCACCACCGCCGCCATCATAATTTCCTACGCATAAACCATTCACATTGTCTGTATAGGTATTGTATGAAAGGATCATGGTGGTATTTACCGGCGACAAAGAAGCAGAAGGATTTACAGATGTTCCATTCTTCCAAACTGACTGAGGATACCTATTCAAGAAGCGAGTATTACCACTTTCCAGCAACCCTCCAATTCTAGAATTATTGCCATCCAATATGGCATGATAATTTCCCCAAGGGGTGACATCAGATTTAATAATTCCCACCACGCTATTCAAAATTATTCCAGCTCCATAAAAGGCAAGCCCCTTGTTGGAATTAAAGTCAATCGTTGGCCTTTTTCCAATGTATTTAAGGGCTCCGTCAAATGCTATCTGGGGCTGTAGCGAATTATTGGGTTGAACCATATCGTTGCCATGGCCCGATTGGTCGTACCAAATTGTAACAAAAGCATTATCGGTACCCCTTCCACCCGATGGTGTAAACCGTTCTCCATTCCTGGTTAAACCGCTGCTCGAATTTAGTGCTCCATTTTTATTTGCCAAATCAGCAGTTGCATTGGTTAATGCGCCATTTTTTGAAATACCTAGTTTGTCACCAACAGATGAGCCGGAGTTATTATTTACAAATGCTTTGAGGGCTACTGTATCTAAATCTCCATAAGGCGTAAAGCCGATATTGATTTCCTCATTATCTGAAGCACGTCTTACCCTTATTGCTGCTGTATTAAAACAGGTACTTAATTGACGAAGTGAGTAAGCAACATCGCTGCCTTTGGTTAAGCCTATTTTATCAAAAATAACCCCTACCGAAACATAGCCGGATAATGAACTGTTTACCGAACAATTGGCTGTATTGGTTATGACCACATAGTAATATAAAGTTGCCAAGGAGCTGGTAGAGGGTAGATATGAATTAGTAGTTGCCCCACTGATTAAGGTACCACCAAAATTTCTTGGAATTGTATTGCTATACCACTGATAGGTTAAATCTGTTCCTGTAGCCGTTACGCTGATTACCGCAGCATCGCCACCAGGGCAAATTACCTGAGGTGTAGCATCGGGCTGTACAGTAATAATAGGGGCAATAGTTGAAGTAACTGTTATTTTTCCCGACAATCCACTATTTACTGAACCAGCATTTCCGGTTACTACCACAAAGTAATAATAGTCTCCTGTTTGATTAACGATTGGCGTAAAGTTATCGTTGGTGGCGCCAGGAATGAGTGATGCACCGTTATAAGTTTTTGCAGTATTTGAATACCACTGATAACGTACATTAACTCCAGATGCCTTCACAATTAAAGGCATGGAAGAGCCTCCTTTACAAACGCTTTGATCATCGGAACTAGGCTGTTGACCAATAACAGTTCCCGTCGTTGAAACATTCACTGTATAATATGCACCTTGATTACTTTCAAGATTTTCCCTGTTACCTGTTGAAAGCGAAGAAGAGAATAGGACTAATTCTGGAATATTTCCGATAAAATATTCACTTCCTGTTGTTTTGAAAATGGTATTATTAATTGCTGTATTGTCAATACTGGTATTTGTATTCTCATTAATAAAAGCACCCGCATCATACATTTTTCTACCTGATGTATTATCAAATTGATAGGTCATGATCCGGTTAGAATTTTTAAGCGGCGCTACTGTTGAATACAAATCATTCCCCCACCAATAATTCATCATTTGTGTATTTCCTTCGGTCCGAATTGCATTGACCCTATTACCTGACCCATAATCACCTGATCCAATAATTCCGAAACTGCCCGGATCACCCGTTACTTTCATTGCAAAATTGATAGAATAATTACTATTGCCAGTAGGCACTGTACCATTTGGTAAATTAAAATAATGGTTTCCAAGTGCCGCAATAGATGGCCTTTCACCATATAAATCCAGCACACCATCATTGATGATTCTTGGCTGATTTTGTTCACTAATCTGAGTGGCGTTTTTACCATTTCCGCTTTGGTCATACCAAATTGTCACGTAAGCACTATTAACGCCAATAAAGGATTTGAGTGAAGTAGTATCTAAGTCACCTTGAGCAGTGAAGCCAATATCAATGGTAGCATTGTCATTGCTTCTTCTTACACGAATAGCTTTACCATAGTAACAACTGCTCAATAATCGAAGCGAATATGCTGCAGCAGCAGGAGTATTACTCGCAATGCCAACTTTGTCAAGGGTAGTACCAGTAGTAATTGGACCCGAAGGGGCACTATAGGTTATACATCCATCACTGCTAGTAGCTGTCGCATAATAATATGTTGTTCCCTTAGTTGTTCCAATTGAGGAAAGTGTGTTGCCAGAAGCTCCACCAATGGCAGTTCCACCCAAATTGCTACTATTAGTAGACTTATACCACTGATAAGTGATTCCAGTTCCAGAAGCAGCCACCGTTAAAGGGGTACCTCCTTGGCAATTCAACAATGATTGAGCAGCAGTAGATGGCTGGGTAGTAATAACCGGAGATGTAGCTGAACTTACAATAATTGCTCCCGATAAGGCACTTGTTACCGTGCCGGATGTACCGGAAACTACCACATAATAATACAATGTGCCCGTTACAGCAATA
>CANIMM010000007.1 GCA_947468255.1 Chitinophagaceae bacterium
GTTTCCCGAACCAAGGATATCACTTATTTAGCTGCGGATAGTTCCCATAATATTGCTGCCCAAGCATTAAATGTTTTTGCTCCGCGAAAGCATGGAAAGTTAAAAGAGGTATTCATCTTTGTATATGGAGGAACCTGGAATTCAGGCCATAAATCTTTGTATAACTTTTTAGGAAATAGGATGGCCAGAAAAAATGTGGTTACTGTGATATTAGATTATCCAAAAAGTCCAGGTGCAAATTATGATGAAATGGCAACCGATGTAGCCAAATCAGTGAAGTGGGTAAAGGATAATATTGAGCAATATGGTGGGGATCCGAGCAAGATTTATATATCGGGGCATTCTGCAGGCGGCCATCTTGCAGCACTCATTACGGTTCGCAATGATTATTTTGACAAATTAGGACTCGAAAATCCAATCAAGGGGGCTATTTTGATCGATGCCGCTGGATTGGATATGTATACCTATTTGGTGGAATCTAAATTTACGGGTGATAATACCTACTTGCAAACTTTCACTAACAATCCGGTTTCATGGAAGGAGGCTTCCCCTTTGTATTATGTTCACAAAGGAATGGCGCCGATGTTGATTTATGTTGGCGGTAAAACGTATCCTTCGATTGCCGTTGGCAACGAAAAATTGGTTGCCGCCTTGAGGGACTTGAATTATGAACCCCTCTATTATACTCTCGAAGGTAAAAAGCATAAGCCGATGATTACACAGTTTCTTAATTCAGGCAACCGTCGCTATAAGGAAATACTGGATTTTATGCGCAAGAACAATTAGCAATTGGAGTCGTTCGAAAAAAAACTAACTTGGATTTTTGAGGATATATAAGAATTAGAATTTCTATCATATTTACCTTTGTATAAAATTTAGTAGAAATCATTTATATATTGAATATCAATTAATTAATAGATTTTTTTTTTCATTCTGATTTTGTAAATTATAGATTGCAGTTCTTTCAAATTCAATTTTGTCGTCGCTTGGCTGGTGATTGCTATCTTTATTTCAGCGTTTCAACTTTGGGTTGTATTTGATCGGCATACTCCAATTAAGGCCTCCTTTTGGTTTATTCTATGTCCCATATTTGGCTTTTCAATTGCCAAGATAATAATCATGACCCCATAAGTTGCTTTGCTTTTTTTGAAGAGCTTAGGTATTCGCCGCCTTTTTTTGATTCAAAGAATGAATAGTTAACTTTTTGAACTAAAATGGTAGCGAACAACAAGTGTTTTGCCCCCATTTGTTTCAATCTTTGTTGAATCTGACAAATAAAATTCTTAGAAAAGGGGTATTTTTTAAGTGTAAACCCTTTTCAAAAGAATTGTTTCTCCTCCATTTTTAAGGTTTAATTCAGCGGTTCATGATTTTTAAGTGATTTTTTGCAATTTTTTCCCAATTACAATGGATATTTGCAAATAATTCTAAAAAACCAACAATGAGCCAGAAGCCAAGTACGCTGTTTGATAAAGTGTGGGATGCACACGTAGTGAGAAAAATTGAAGATGGCCCCGATGTATTTTTTATTGACCGTCATTTTATACATGAGGTTACTAGCCCAGTTGCCTTTTTGGGTTTGGAAAGTAGGGGTTTACAAGTAATGTTTCCTGAACATACTTTTGCCACTGCCGATCACAATACGCCTACCATTAATCAGCATTTACCGGTAGCAGATCCATTATCTGCCAATCAGCTGAAAGCGTTGGAACAAAATTCAGCTAAATATGGGATTTCCCATTGGGGTTTGGGTAATCCAAAAAATGGTATTGTTCACGTAGTAGGACCCGAAAATGGTATCACGCTTCCTGGTATGACCATTGTTTGCGGTGATTCACATACTTCTACCCATGGTGCTTTTGGCGCTATCGCTTTTGGTATCGGTACCTCAGAGGTGGAGATGGTGTTATCTTCTCAATGTATCATGCAACCCAAGCCTTTGAAAATGCGTATCAACGTTACGGGTAGTTTGGGTAAAGCAGTTACGCCAAAGGATGTTACCCTTTATATTATTTCAAAATTAACTACTGCAGGTGCAACGGGTTATTTTGTAGAATATGCAGGGGATGTTTTTGAAAAAATGAGTATGGAAGGCCGTATGACGGTTTGTAATATGAGTATTGAAATGGGTGCCCGTGGCGGTATGATTGCTCCGGATGAAACCACTTTTTCGTATATTAATGGACGTGAGTTAGCTCCCAAAGGAGCAGCTTGGGATAAGGCATTGGCCTATTGGAAAACGCTTTCCACTGATGCGGGCGCTGAATTTGATATTGAATATAATTTTGATGCCGCTGACATAGAGCCGATGATTACTTATGGTACCAATCCTGGTATGGGAATGGGAATTTCTAAATCCATTCCAAAAGGAGCTGATTTAAAAGGTGGTACTGCCACTTATGAAAAGTCACTTGCCTATATGGGCTTTGGTGAGCAAGAACAAATGATCGGTAAAAAGGTAGACTTTGTTTTTATAGGAAGTTGTACCAATGGCCGTATCGAAGATTTCAGGGCCTTTGCATCTATTATAAAGGGAAGAAAAAAGGCGGAGCATGTTACAGCCTGGGTAGTTCCAGGTTCTCATATTGTAGAAGCACAAATAAAGGAAGAAGGCATTTTAGATATCCTAACGGAAGCGGGTTTTTTGTTGCGTCAACCTGGTTGCTCGGCTTGTCTTGCTATGAATGATGATAAGGTACCTGCAGGAAAATATGCGGTGAGTACCAGTAACAGAAATTTTGAAGGTCGTCAAGGTCCAGGAAGCAGGACCATGCTGGCAAGTCCTTTAGTGGCAGCAGCAGCAGCAGTTACCGGTTATGTAACTGACCCTAGGGAATTAATGTAATTTTCCTTTTTGTTTTTTAGTTTTTAGTTTTCAATTAATCAATTATCAATTCATTTTATGGCATACGATAAATTTACCACCCTGTCTAGTTCGGCAGTTCCTTTACCTATTGAAAATGTGGATACTGACCAGATTATTCCAGCACGATTTTTAAAAGCAACCAAGCGGGAAGCATTTGGAGATAACTTGTTCCGCGATTGGCGGTATAATAGCGATGATAGTCCTAAACAGGATTTTATTTTAAACAATCCAATTTATTCCGGTAAAATACTAGTTGGCGGCACCAATTTTGGAAGTGGTAGCAGTCGTGAACATGCGGCTTGGGCTATTTATGATTATGGTTTTCGTTGTGTAGTGTCGAGTTTTTTTGCTGATATCTTTAAAAACAACGCCATCAATATGGGCATCTTACCGGTACAGGTAAGCCCTGAATTTTTAGGTCAAATTTTTGATGCCATTGAAGCAGATCCAAATACTATCATTGAAGTAAGTCTACCGGATCAAACCATTTCAATTCTTGCTACCGGCGCAACAGAATCATTTGAAATTAATGGGTATAAAAAAAATAACCTGCTCAACGGCTTCGATGATATTGATTATTTACAAGCAATGAAATCTGAAATTGGAGCTTTCGCTGCTGAAAAGGCAGTGTAGTGGTGAATGGTGAATGGGCAATGGTGAAAAGGCAAAGCTTCGCAAACTATTTTGCTTTATTCGAAATTACTCTTGTGAGAAAGGAATTTATTGATGCTCATTGCAGATTATGTTTTTAAAAAATATTCAACGCTATAATTTTAACAATTCACAATTCACCATTCACCATTGACCATTCACCATTGACCATTCATTCATAAACACAGCCATCGCTGCAAGCAATTGAAAAATACCCCCCGGCATATCGAAATAATGGATACTACGCTTCGTGATGGAGAGCAAACCAGTGGTGTGTCATTTTCTGCTTCTGAAAAATTAACTATTGCTCAGCTATTGCTCACGGAGGTGAAAGTAGACAGAATTGAAATTGCATCTGCAAGGGTATCGGAGGGAGAATTTCTTGCTGTTAAAAAAATAACGGATTGGGCTCGTGCTACCGGATTTATCAACCAGGTGGAAGTATTAACCTTTGTAGATGGTTCCACTTCGGTAGAATGGATGTTGGAGGCGGGAGCTGTTGTAATGAACTTATTGACCAAAGGGTCGCTTAATCATCTAACCCACCAGCTGAAAAAGAAGCCAGCAGAACATTTCGATGAAATAGCCCAAGTAATTCAATTGGCAACTCAAAAAGGTTTACAGTGTAATGTATATCTAGAAGACTGGAGTAATGGCATGCGCAATTCAAAGGAATATGTACTGCAGTACCTAGATTTTTTACAGCATCAACCGATTCAACGAGTTTTATTACCTGATACCCTGGGCGTATTAATTCCTTCTGAAACATTTGCGTATGTATCGGAATTGGTAAATCGTTATCCAACATTGCATTTCGATTTTCATGCGCACAATGATTATGACCTCAGTATCGCCAATGTGATGGAGGCAGTAAAAGCAGGAGCGCATGGTTTACATCTTACTGTAAATGGGATGGGAGAACGCGCTGGAAATGCACCCTTAGCGAGTGCAATTGCCGTGTTAAATGATTTTATGCCGGAAGTTAAAACGACCGTTGTAGAAAAATCTTTGTACACTGCTAGTAAATTAGTGGAAGCTTTTTCGGGATTCCGTATCTCGGCTAATAAACCGGTTGTGGGTGAAAATGTATTTACCCAAACAGCGGGTATCCATGCCGATGGGGATAAGAAGAACAATCTTTATTACAATGATTTAATGCCGGAGCGCTTTGGTCGGCAGCGTAAATATGCATTGGGTAAAACCAGTGGCAAGGCCAATATCGATAATAATTTGCAGCAATTGGGCATACAATTGTCCGATGCCGATTTGAAAAAAGTTACCCAGCGGGTAATTGAGTTAGGTGACCGAAAAGAAATGGTTACCCAAGCCGATTTGCCCTACATTATATCTGATATTTTAGATAGTAATAGCATAGAACAAAAAGTTCAGATAAAAAATTATGTACTTACGCATTCCAAGGATTTAAAACCTTCCGTTACCTTACATATTTGCATCAACGGTGAATTTTTTGAAGAGCATGCCCAGGGAGATGGCCAATACGATGCTTTTGTAAATGCGTTACATAAAATTTATAAACAAAAGAAGGTAGAGTTGCCGTTGTTGGTAGATTATACCGTACGGATACCGCCTGGTGGTAAATCTGATGCTTTGTGCGAAACCATAATTACTTGGTTGCACAGTGGGAAGGAATTTAAAACACGCGGCTTGGATAGCGATCAGACAGTAGCGGCGATCAAGGCTACTGAAAAAATGTTGAATATCATTTAATAATAAAAAATACAATCCCTTTAATAAAATGGCAAAAAAACACATACTCATTGTTCCCGGAGATGGGATAGGTCAGGAAGTAACTGCAGTAGGAAAAAAAGTATTGGATAAAATTGCGACTAAATTTGGTCACGAATTTACTTATGATGAAGCACTGATTGGTCATGTTGCTATCGAAGCTACTGGTAATCCATTGCCCGACGAGTCATTACAGAAAATGCGCAATTCAGATGCAGTGCTTTTTGGAGCGGTCGGTCATCCAAAATATGATAATGATCCCTCTGCTAAAGTTCGTCCGGAGCAGGGTTTGCTGAAGATGAGAAAGGAGCTGGGGCTATACGCTAATCTTAGGCCCATTAAATTATTCGATGAGTTGCTTTCTGCATCTAGTATCAAACCTGAAATTTTAAAAGGAGCCGATATCTTGTTTTTCAGGGAGCTTACCGGAGATATTTATTTTGGTGAAAAGGGAAGAAAGAATGATGGAGACACCGCTTACGATATTGCAGAGTACAGTCGTTATGAAGTACAAAGAATAGGTAGGAAAGCTTTTGAAGCAGCCAGAACAAGAAGGAAAAAATTGTGTTCCGTAGATAAGGCAAATGTTTTAGAAACCAGTCGTTTGTGGAGAGAAGAAATTCAAAAATTGGCTTTGGAATATCCTGATGTAGAAGTGGAACATCAATTTGTAGATTCCACCGCCATGCTTTTAATAAAAGACCCTTGTCGTTTTGATGTAGTGGTTACCGCCAACTTATTTGGTGATATTTTAACTGATGAAGCATCACAAATTGCAGGTTCGATGGGAATGCTTGCTTCTGCATCTATTGGAGATGGGACAGGAGTGTATGAACCCATTCATGGATCGGCTCATGATATTACTGGCAAAGGTGTTGCCAATCCGTTGGCTTCTATTCTTTCGGTCGCTTTATTATTAGATATTTCTTTTGGTATGAAGGCGGAATCTGAACTGGTAATCAGTGCAGTTGACCAGGTTTTAAAAGAAGGGTATCGTACCCGTGATATTGCAGATGCAACTACCACTGCAGATAAATTATTAGGGACAGATGCGATGGGGAAGGAAGTGTTGAAGTTTTTATAAATCGGTATTGTTTAAGGCAAGGCATATAAATGGTAAGGTTACTATTTATATGCCTTTTTTATTATAAGATATTTTTGATACCTATAAAATCAGCAGTTATTTGCAGTTTTTTATTTTAATACCTCGTTGTGAATCAACCTTATTTGCTCGCCCCGAGGCCATCTAAATTTTTTTGATAAAAACGTTGAATACATAAAAAATAGATTATTATTGCTATGCTATTAACGAGTTAATATTATTTATTTCATTCAAAATTGCATATGAATAAACTACAGATTGCCGATTACATTGTTTTCTTCATTTACTTTATTGCAGTTTCCTCTTATGGTTATTATATCTATCATAAAAAGAAATCTACTACCACAAGTTCGAAAGATTTTTTTCTTGCTGAAGGTTCCCTTACCTGGTGGGCTATTGGAGCTTCGCTAATTGCCTCCAATATTTCGGCAGAACATTTTATTGGCATGTCTGGCTCTGGATTTGCGCTCGGACTAGCGATTTCCACCTATGAATGGATGGCCGCAGCAACCCTGATTATAGTGGCTATTTTTATCATTCCTATTTATCTTAAAAATAAGATATTTACAATGCCACAATTTTTGTCTAGGCGCTATAATGATAAGGTAAGTACCATCATGGCGGTATTTTGGTTGCTGGTATATGTGTTTGTTAATCTTACTTCTATTATCTATTTGGGAGCTTTGGCGATTTCTTCTATTTCTAGCATTAGTTTTGAATGGTGCATAGTTGGATTGGTTATTTTTTCCATGGTGGTAACACTGGGGGGGATGAAAGTGATTGGGTACACAGATGTGATTCAGGTGGTCGTTTTGATTATCGGAGGTTTGGTAACCACTTACTTGGCCTTATCCTTGCTTTCAGAAGAGTATGGTTTTGGAAAAGATATTTTCAAGGGCCTTGCTATTTTACGCTCAGAAGCGCCTGGTCATTTTCATATGATTTTTGATTCCTCTAATAAGTATTATAAGGAGCTTCCTGGTCTCTCTGTATTGTTTGGCGGGATGCTAATTAATAACCTTGCTTATTGGGGTTGTAATCAATATATTGTGCAACGTGCATTGGGAGCCGATTTGAAGACGGCAAGAAAAGGAATTTTATTTGCTGCATTTCTAAAGCTATTGGTTCCTGTAATTGCAGTATTACCTGGTATTGTGATGTATGTTCTCCATAACAAAGGTTTATTTCATCAAGAAATGTCGGATGGGGCTGGAGTCATTAAGCCCGATCACGCTTATCCAACACTGATGAATTTATTGCCTGCTGGCCTCAAGGGAATTGCTTTTGCAGCGCTTACTGCAGCTATCGTGGCTTCTTTGGCTGGTAAAGCCAATAGCATTTCTACCATTTTTTCGTTGGATATCTACAAGAAATTTTTTAACAAAGAAGCAAGTGAGCGCAAAATGGTTTTGGTGGGTAGATGGGCAGTGGTTATTTCAATGGTGATTGCAGGTATCGTAACACCCGCTTTGAAGTCGCTCGACCAAGCCTATCAGTTCATACAGGAATATGTAGGTTTTATTTCTCCCGGTGTGCTGGCTATTTTCTTGTTAGGATTTTTCTGGAAAAAAACTACTGCAAAAGCAGCGATGGCAGGTGCATTATTAACGATTCCTATTTCAACGGTATTGAAATTTTTACCGGTTTGGTCAAATGGTGCTTTTCCCGACTATGCTTTCTTAGACAGAATGACAATTGATTTTGTAGCAATTGTAATAATCATGATCACGATGAGTCTTGTTAATCCTAGAAAAGATTCCGATACCCATACGATTGAAATCGACACTTCGATGTTTAAAATTACCACTGGATTTGCTATCGGTTCAATTATTATTTTTGGCATCCTTTCGGCATTATATACCGTATTTTGGTAACTGATTTTACTCCTCAGAAATTAATTAAATAAGGGCCATTTTTGAGCCCTTATTTAATTAATAATCTAGATTCAATATTTTTTTTTAATAAAATGCGATTCAGAAATTGTACTTGTATTGACTTATACGGCCTATGTTTTTCAACTTGTAGATCATTAATTATTTGGTTCAAAGTTGACCATTGAATTTTCACTTCTTTGGATAATGGGCAATCAACTGGTGAAAATTTAAAGTAAAAGTCTGATATTTGGTGATTGGTATTTTAATTGGTAATTTTCTATCCGTTTAGTTACAAAACTAAAAATTCTATGAAAAAACAAACCACCTTCATTACCTTATTGTTTGGATTGCAATTATTTTTTTTAGTTAATATTGAAGCACAGAAAACAGTGAAAATTGGTAACCAAAACTGGACTATTACCAATCTGGATGTAAGTGCTTATAGAAATGGTGATGTTATACCATATGTGGAAGACGCATCGGAATGGGCTAAATTAACAAAAGGTGCATGGTGTTATTATGATAATAAAACTGCCAATGGCCCTATTTATGGTAAACTATATAATTTATATGCGGTAACAGATAAACGAGGTTTGGCACCCAAAGGTTTTCACATTCCAACTGATGCCGAGTGGACTATATTAACTGATTATTTAGGTGGTAAAGATGCTGCAGGTGGAAAGATGAAAGAAGCAGGTACTTCACATTGGTTGAGTCCAAATACTGGAGCCACCAATAAGAGCGGTTTTAAAGCGCTTCCTGGCGGTTACCGATATAGTGGCGGCACATTTGGCTTCTTTGGCAACTATGGTCTGTGGTGGAGTTCTAGTGAAGGTGGTAATGATATACTTGCTTGGGATCGTTTTCTTTACTTTAACGATGCAGTTGTTGGAAGGTTTGATGACTTTGAGCGAAGTGGTATGTCAGTTCGTTGTATAGCGGATTAAAAATTTGAATAGCGTGCTGTTCGAATCTTATTTCGAGTTATAAAAATAACTATGTTGTTGGATTAAATAATTTTATTGGTTGTTTTTGCTTCTTCAAATTCTGATATTTTTTACTGTTTTATATCCAATAAATAGAAGCTAAATTGTTTCGTAAATTTTCTGTAGTGGAGATGCTTTCCTTTTTTGAAATCCTTCAATTGAATTCTTAATCCGCAAGGCAACGAACCGACATTCCGTAACTTTTGAAGCCGAAGTCTCTACCAACTAGACCATAAAGATTGTCAGGGTAACGGTTCCAAGCAAAGTAAGTAAAACCTTCAGTAGAACTCCACCAAAAGCCATTGATACCTATACTATTAAATGCGCCATTATCATCGCGATAGCCTCCAGGTAAACCTGTAAAACCGCTGCTATTAGTGGCTCCGGTATTTGGCCTTGGCCAATGTGAGGTACCTGCCTCTTTCATCTTTCCACCTGCAGCATCTTTACCACCTAAATAATCAGTTAATATAGTCCACTCTGCATCTGTGGGTATGTGAAAACCTTTTGGCGATAATCCACGATGATCAATTACGGCATATAAATTATATAATTTACCATAGATTGTTCCATTTTCGGTTTTGTTATCGTAATAGCACCAGGCTCCAGTGGTTAATTTAGCCCAAGCAATCGGATCTTGAATCTGTGGTATTTCATCACCATTTCTATAAGTGCTTACATCTAAATTGGTAGTAGTCCAGTTTTGATTGCCTATTTTTACGGTATTTTGGGCAATAACATTACCCAATGAGTTAATTATAAAAATCAAGCCAAACAATAAAGTAATGTAAATGGTTTGTTTTTTCATTATGATGCAAACGTTTATTTAGTTTTATTGCCAAAATGCAATTACAATAATAGTCACTATCAATTAAACTTCATATTGCATAAATATAAGTATAAAAATGGCAATTGGGTGACTATTTTAATCTGAAATGTAAATTCCTTCAGAAATTTTGTCAACAAAATAATAACTTTCACAGTTCATTGCTAGTTATTTTTCATAAAATAGCTGCTCTATTATGAAATAAATTAATAAATAAAATCATTAAATACTACTTAAAAAGTACACGTTGTATTTATTTAATACTTTCCTTTTGGAAAATAGTAGTTGATTGAATTGAAACACATTAAAATATTACATAATAATAAATCCTTTCCAATAAATTTGTCAACTTTGGATAATGTATTCAATTAGTCAATTATTCATTTTTCCCATTAAATCGCTGGGCGGATTTGAGGTTTCATCTGCGTATATCACTGATCGTGGACTTCAATTCGATAGAAGATGGATGCTAGTTGATGAATGTAACGTTTTTTTGTCTCAAAGGAATTGTCCGCAAATGTGTTTATTTCAAACTGCCATTCAAAATAATCAATTGGTGGTATATTCTAAAAATAATATTCAGGATCAATTATTACTTGATTTACACCCCGTTTCTTTCGAGTTCTGCAAGGTGAAGGTTTGGGAAGATGAGTGCGAGGCTATATTCGTAAGTGATAAGGCGGATCAATGGTTTTCGGAAAAATTGGCAAAAGCTTGCAGATTGGTATTTATGCCCGATAGTGAAAAACGTCAAGTTGATTCGTTGTATGCCCACAAAAATGAATTAACCAGTTTTTCGGATGGCTACCCGATTTTGATGATCGGACAAGCATCTTTGGATGATCTCAACAGTCGTTTGAAACAACCATTGTCTTGGGATCGTTTCAGGCCCAATATCGTTTTTACTGGCGGTTTGCCTTATGATGAAGATACCATGGAACATATTCGGATAAATTCAATGCGTTTTTATGGAGTGAAATTATGTTCACGATGTATAATTACTTCCATTGACCAGAATACCGCGGTAAAGGGCAAGGAGCCAAACCAAACACTTGCAGCTTACCGGACTATAAATAATAACATATATTTTGGTCAAAATATGTTACTTCAAACCCCAGGTGTTGTTGAGGTAGGAAACAAAATTGAAATAATTAATAAAACAGAGCCGTTTATATTTCAGAAAAATGGATAAGCGTATATTAGAAAAATGAAACATCGAATATGTTCATTAGGATGTTATGTACTTTATTGGGATTTGTATAGGCCAGTTTTACTGGTAAATAGCCAAAGTAAATCCTACATCAAAAAATCATACATCAGACATCAATCATACTACTTAAATTCTCGAATCCTTTAATTATGAATTGTTTAAAAACTTTCTCGCTTTTTTCATTACTAATTTTTCATTTATTAGTTGCTGCTCAGAATAAAAAATTTTCTGCCATTAATAATAGTAATGCCGCGAATGTTTCTAGCGATACTATGGAAAATATTTATAATGAAATTAAAACACCGTATAAATATGGTATAGTTTTTAAACATCCCGATTCAACCAAATTAATGGATAGTCCTACCATTTTCAATAAAAATGGAATTTGGTATATGACCTATATTGTATTTGATGGAAAGGGCTATGAGACTTGGATTGCCCAGAGTAAAGATTTATTGAATTGGAAATCCATTGGAAAAATCCTTTCCTTCTCTCCAAATACTTGGGATGCCAATCAAAAAGCTGGTTATATGTCTTTAGTGGATATCAATTGGGGTGGAACTTATGCGGTGGAGAAATTTAAAAACAAATATTGGATGTCTTATTTAGGTGGCAAAACAGTTGGATATGAAGCGGGTGTTTTAGGAGTGGGGATGGCAACGAATGCTACGCTAACTAAAGCAGAAGAATGGAGGACAACGACTTCGCCCATATTGCAACCCAGCGATTTGGATGCTAGCTGGTTTGATAACCAGATCATTTATAAAAGTTTAGTTATCCGGGATAAGAAACAGCTTACGGGGCATCCATTTATCATGTATTACAATGCGAAAGGCGATACGGCTAAATATGAAAGTATTGGAATGGCGGTTTCCGATGACATGATTTCATGGAAAAGGTATGCTACAAATCCACTGGTGACAAAATACAAGGGCATTTGTGGTGATGCTCAAATTGCCAAGATCAATCAATTGTATGTTTTATTTTATTTTGGGGCTTTTTGGAAGCCGGGTGCTTTTGAACGATTTGCTTGTTCTTATGATTTAGTGAATTGGACAGAATGGAAAGGTGCCGATTTGGTAGCACCTTCCGAGCCATATGATGAACAATATGCGCATAAACCCTGGGTGATTAAATACAAAGGGATAGTATATCATTTTTATACAGCAGTAGGTAAAGAGGGGAGGGTATTAGCCTTGGCTGCCTCTAAAGATTTAAAAAAATAGGATATCCTTCCGATTGATAAAGTATAATAGAATAGAAGCATTTTGTTTTACTGAACAATACCCAATTTTATGGTAGGATACTTTTAATGCTGTATATTTCATTATTATTATAATCAGCGCCTTGATGATTAATTGAAAAGGTATTTCATTTATTTTAAAATAATTGTTCTATGAATAGCAAGTTGCTTATTTTGTTTATTGGAGCCTTGTTTTTTTGCTCACTGGTAGTCAATGCACAACAAAAGCCCAATATATTGATCATCGTTTCGGATGACCATGCTTATCAGGCCATTGGTGCTTATGGAAGCAAACTAATGCAAACGCCCAATATTGACCGCATTGCCAAGGAGGGGGTATTGTTTAAAAAAGCATATGTTACCAATTCAATTTGTGGCCCAAGCAGGGCAGTGATATTGACTGGTAAATACAGTCACAAAAATGGTTTTTATGACAATGGGAATTTGCAGTTTGATGGCAGTCAAAATACATTTATAAAAGAATTGAGATTGGGTGGTTACCAAACCGCCTGGATAGGAAAATGGCATTTAGGTTCTGCTCCACAAGGTTTTGATTATTGGCAAGTGCTTCCAGGCCAGGGGCATTATTACAATCCTGATTTTTTAAGGATGGATGGATCTAATAAAAGGGTAGAAGGGTATGTTTCCAATTTGATTGAAGATTTTTCCGAACATTGGTTGGATAGCAGGGATACTACTAAACCATTTTGTTTAGTGATTGGCCATAAAGCTACTCACCGTTCCTGGTTTCCTGATACCACCGATATGGGAAAATTTGAATCCGTAAATTTTCCTTTCCCCCATAATTTTTATGATCCATACAATACTAGGCCTGCCGCAAAAGCACAGGACATGACCATTGATAAAACCATGGCGATTGGGTTTGACTTAAAAATGCTTGGCAAAAATAGAAGTACTGATGAAACAGTTAAAAGAATGAATGCAGCACAGCGCGAAAAATTTGATGCCTATTACAATCCTATTGAAGCCGATTTTAATGCAAAAAAATTGTCTGGTAAAGCACTAGTAGAATGGAAATATCAACGGTACATGAAAGATTACCTGAGCACAGCAGCTTCGCTGGATAGAAATATAGGCAGAGCTTTGAATTATTTAGATAAACATCATTTGACAAAAAATACATTGGTAATATATCTTTCTGATCAGGGTTTTTATCTGGGCGAACATGGCTGGTTCGACAAGCGATTTATGTATGAAGAGTCTTTTAGAACCCCCATGTTGATGCGTTATCCTGGAGTAATTAAACCAGGCACTCAATCCAATGATTTTGTAATGAATCTTGATATTGCATCAACGGTGTTGGATGCAGCTGGAATGAAATCTCCCAAGGATATGCAAGGTGAGTCTATACTTCCACTGCTAAGGCATACAGAAATGAAAGGACGTAAGGCAATGTATTATCATTACTACGAAAATGGGATACATTCCGTTTCTCCCCATTTTGGTATCAAAACCATTCGCTATAAGCTTATTCGGTTTTATGAAAAAATAGAGGGTTGGGAATTATTTGATTTGCAAAATGATCCTAATGAGTTGAATAATGTTTTCGGAAAAAACGGATTTGAAAAAATTACTGCAGAACTTACCGATCAATTGAAAGACTTGATAATAAAATATGATGATGTGGATGCTGGAATTATTTTATCCAAGGGTACTAAGTAGCTTTTACTAATGCTTAGTGTTATTTTTTATCAATTTCAAAAATATTAATTACTTCAAACTGAAGGGAAATGAATTTAAGTTTTAAACAAGGGGTTGGATGCTTTGCAGCAATTATTATGACTGTATCCGGTTGTCAAACGGATACAAAAAATGCTACCAATAAAAAATACCAAGATTCTATCCTATCCTGCCATGCTAATATCCCTGCTCGTTTAGGAAATGTAAAAAATGATTCTACTGAAAACCTGCTGTCCTCGGCTACCTTACAAGATCATGCCGGGATGGTATTCATCAAAGGAGGAGATTTTATGATGGGTGCAGCAGATAGAGAAGGAAGAAAAGATGAATATCCTTTACACGCTGTGCAGGTAAAGGGTTTTTGGATTGATAGAACGGAGGTGACTAACCGACAATTCAAACAATTTGTTACTGCTACTGGATATATTACCACCGCTGAAAAATCCATCGATTGGAATGAAATGAAAAAGCAGTTGCCAGCAGGTACCCCCAAACCTCCTGATGACCAGTTGCTGCCCGCCTCGTTGGTATTTAGAAAGAATAAACAGGCTAGTAATTTAAATGATTATTCTCAATGGTGGGTTTGGATGGCAGGTGCCAATTGGAAGCATCCGCATGGTGCCGGATCAGACATCAAAGCAAAAGAGGATTATCCTGTGGTACAGGTTAGTTGGGATGATGCGATGGCGTATTGTAAATGGGCGGGAAAGCGGCTTTCTACAGAAGCCGAATGGGAGTATGCAGCTAGGGGTGGAATGATTAATAAAAAATATCCTTGGGGGGATGAAGATCCGGAGACACTTCAACCAAAAGCAAACACCTGGCAAGGGAAATTCCCAGCTGTAAATACCATTTGGGATCATTTTGAAAATTTGGCTCCCGTGAAATCATTTCAACCCAACCCGTATGGATTATTTGATATGGCAGGAAATGTATGGGAATGGTGCAGCGACTGGTATCATGAATCCTATTATGAGCAATTGGAAGGTAAAAAAATATCCAATCCAACTGGGCCACTAACCAGTTTGGATAGCGATGAGCCGAGTATTCCAAAAAGAGTGGTTAGGGGAGGATCATTTTTATGCAATGCCAGTTATTGTAAGGGGTACAGGGTTTCTTCAAGGATGAAATCATCTCCCGATACAGGGTTGGAACATACTGGGTTTAGGTGTGTGGCAGATTAAACATTTAAAATATTGATTTCCCCCATATTATAATTATTGGAAGCAGCTGTTTTAAAAAGATTTGTTTCACTTGTAGCTCCAAGTTGGCTAATAGATTTAATTATTATTAATATGTTTAACTTTTTTTGCATAAAATCAAAAAGAAACCTTAGTTTCATAATATAGTTTAATTTTTCTATGATTAAAACTGCAGTTCCAGTTGCTAAACCAGCAGCCGTAAAAATTGCTCCTGCTGAAAATAAGGCGGCTGTAAAGGTTATGCCTAGTGTTCAGCCTATGCAGTTGGTAGCAGATACAGAACAACAAAATTCTGTAGAAGGATTTTTTGAACCCGGTCCTGGGAAAATGGCTCCTAGTTCCCCTTTTCAATTTAAATCTACCTCATCTAAAATACTTACCAATCATTCACCTATTCAAAGGAAGTCGTCTTCTACATGGGCTATTCAGCCAAAATCAGTAGGAGCTAATTCCAATTCGCCTGCACCAGTTCAAAGAGCAGCAGCGCCTGTTAATAAAACTGGATTGCCTGATAATGTAAAATCCGGAGTAGAGCAATTATCAGGTGTAAGTTTGGGTGATGTGAAAGTGCATTATAATTCTCCCAAGCCGGCTCAATTGCAAGCGCATGCCTATGCTCAGGGTACGGATATTCACGTAGCGTCTGGTCAGGAAAAACATGTACCTCATGAGGCCTGGCATGTAGTACAACAAAAACAGGGAAGGGTACAGGCTACTACCCAGTTAAAGGGTACAGTTCCTGTTAACGATGATGCAGGTTTGGAAATGGAAGCAGATGTGATGGGGGCAAAGGCGGTTGCTCAGGGAAAAATGATAAGTAATATCCCTGAATCTAACAATGTTATTTCCAGAGCAGTAGCACAAAGAGTGGTTACTCAATTTTTTTGGCCTTTTGGAGGAAAAAAACAAAATAGTGAAGTCAATGTAGCTGCAGAGGAACAACAAATGGATGCGGATAATGAAATGAAGGGGCTTCTCAAAAATGGTACATTAGGGAAGAAAGGTTTAGGCGAAAGGATGGGTTTAGCCAAAAACACTGCAATCAATGCTGGTAATGAAGCTAAAAATAATACTTTAGAGTTGGGGGATGATATTAAAGAGAATACTAAAGAAACCGGACAAAATATTTCAAGTAAAAGTCAAAGTCTTGGTGGTAAAATTGCCCTGGGTTCTGCTGTAGCTGGTGGTATTGGAGTGGGCGTTTCTTTAGCAACTGGTAATGTTCCAGGAGCTGCAATTGCTGGAGGTCTTGGAGTTGGAGGAGTCCTTACTGGTGGTGTCGTTGCAGGTGGAGGAACCGCTGTAGGGGAAGGTGTTGAGGCTGGAGGTGCGCTTGTTGGTGGTGCAATAAACAAGGCTAATGAATATGGATTATCTTCTGTAGCAGGAATGACAACAACTGCAGTCGTTGGTATAGCTGAAGTGTTGTCCCAGATTAATCTATATATCAGTGACCAATTCGATAATATACCCGTGAAGAATGTTGTCGCATTAGTAAAAGGTGCGAAGAGTGGGGGGTTAGGTCCTGATACCTTAAAAGCAGCGATCGAGCATAGTGAAGATGTAGATTCTTTTACTGGGACAAAGAAGGGAGGAACCGGAGGAATGTTTGGAGATAAGGATACTCAATTAACAGGTGCAGCGGTGGTTGGAGCAGGATTAGCCAATACTGCTGCTATGGATATTAATCATAAGGGGAATGCTGCTGCGGAAAAAGTAGTTGAAGTGGTTGGTTCCATTATTGTTGGGGCCGTTT
Source organism: Chitinophagaceae bacterium (assembly GCA_947468255.1). Classification (GTDB taxonomy): domain Bacteria; phylum Bacteroidota; class Bacteroidia; order Chitinophagales; family Chitinophagaceae; genus Ferruginibacter. The sequence continues at coordinate 17,164 of CANIMM010000007.1, forward strand.
CTACCATTAAATCCATTATCGGCCTGTTTGAATTGTTTACTAAATCTGGTAATAAATATGAACAGACAAAAAAAGTAGCCTATGACTTATCGGTGGCTACTAAAGCTGGCTTCCAAATTGCCAATAAAATCACTGCATTAACTGGACCTTTCTCTAAAGTGATACCTGGATTATCATTGGCTATTTCCATTTGCGATACCTTGTCATCTATTCATAGTTGGAGAAAAGCTGCCGAAGTGGAAGAAGAAATAATGAGTAAAGCAGAACAACCTGATAATCAACCAATAATTGTTGATTGGATGGATAGTGCGGAAGGTGTTAAATATACTTCTACTTTGGGTGAAGGGGTATTTGATGATACCACCCTGTTTGAAGAAGACATAAGGGGTAAACGAGGAATTTTGGATTTATTTGTTCAAAAAGGAGGCAAGTGGTCAAATCTAAACAAATACGTGCGCGTCAAAATGGATTATATGTCTTTAATTTCAAGTTTGGCAGTTGGAGGTACTCCAAAGGGGCCAAAAGAAATAGAAATGAATAATTATTTAACCAATATATCTGAAGGTGGAGATGTTCAAAATTTCTGTAAAGCCCTTAATAAATATCAGCTCGCGAGCAAGCTGCATGAAATCAATAATAAACGAAATATTCACGGCGCAAGAGAAACAGGAGCCAATTTAATATCTACTGCTGGTGCAATAGCAGCTTTAGTGCCAGCTGATGGAGGTGCAGTCGCAGCAGTACTGATGGGTACTGGAGCTGGTATAAAAGCCGGCTTGGCAATAGGTAAAGCGCTTGTGTCAACAAAAAATGGGTTTTCTGATCCCAAAAAGAGCTCTGGGCAAAAGGGAAAAGAATATGCTCAACATGCAATTACTATATTAGAGGGATTTAAGGATATCAAATTAGATGATGACGTAGCAGCACTGTTGGAAGACAATGATAAATTACAGGAAGAAGTAACCAGGTCGGGCGCGAAATCAGTAAAAGAAAAAATAAAACCTTTTGTAATGTCGCAGGGAAAAGCTGAGAAATTCCTCTTTGCCGCAGGTGTAAATAAGGCTGAATTTTATTCAAATGAAACTTATGGTCCGGGAGATTTTGTAAATCTTGCCAACTTAATCGCAAAAAAATTAGGAGAAGGTAGATAATAAATTATGTAATGATGAAAACAAACATGGATTTTTTTAATTATTATAAAGAGAAATTACAAGAAATAAATTTAAGCGCTGAAATTTTCAATCTGGCAGAGAGTATAGTTAAGGGATTGGAATCTTTAACATATATATCAAATGAAAAATATTATGTTAATATGTTTTTCATCCCTGATACCGAGGAGCAATTTGAAAAACTCCGATTATTACAATTTACTTGTTTAATTAGTTGCTCTGATTACATAATAAACAACCAATTATTGTTGTTAAAATTATTAAACAAAAAAAATACTCAGTTACCTATTGGGAGTTTAATATACTCAGATGAGCATCAGTTGGTCTTTAAATATATCTATGCAACGGACGCTGAACAACCAATTGAGTCAAAATTATTTCAAGAATTGGTTGGTTTGTTAAATAGTGTAATTGAGGACAGTTCAACAATATTTAACCAGTATGGTGAAGATGACCTAAAAGGTTATCTTAGTTAGTTGATTTTATATTTAGAAAATCATTGCAGATTTAATCTGATAATTCTTCCACTTGAAATAATGTGTTTTTAATCTGTATTATTTCTTCATTTAATTACAAGGACTTTACAGATTATATTTTTCTTTACAATTTGGATGGTTTTTATTGTAAAATAAATATTACCTCCAAGGGATAATTTATATTTTTAAAGAATACGATTGTATCGAATTTTTTTTATGAAAAAATTCAAAATGCAAATAAGTTTAATAAATTAATATTTTATAAATGTTAAAAAAAATAAATAAGTACCTGGTTGATAAAAATTACCAATCGACTTATGAAAAAGCGGATTCCAATAATTTTTATGATCGGTTGCAAATAAAATTTGCGGCAGTTGTTAATGGTCAAAATACCTATTGGCCAATTGAATTGGGTAACCTTCCAGTTAAAGAGGAAGGTTTTGAGGGGTTCAGTCTTTTTCAATTTTACATTCCAATTGTGGGGGAATTGGAAGCTGCTAATTATTTACCCATTTGCGATTTGATTGTCAAACTGAATACTAAATTAACCATCGGATGCTTTGGTTATTTGGCCTCCCATAATTTAGTTTTCTTAAAGCATAACTTAATCATTTCAAATGAAAATTTTGCCAATAACTGTGATATCATAGATAAATCCCTGTCGATACTATTTTTCATGTTGGTGAATTTTCAAAAACCTTTGGCTGATGTTGCTCAAGGAAATTGTAGTGTCGAAAATGCGATGGTACAAATGCCCTTAAATTATATATATAAATAATTTTATCTGTCAAGCCTAAGACCAAATTATTCTGAAGGGAGATGTGGTTCATCCAATTCTAAATTATTCTTTTTTTACTTATTAATCAGTTAATTAATTTGGCTATTTCTAGATTTCGCAATATCTTCAATTGTCTTTTTTACTTTATATGTTATAGATATTATTAATATATTAAATAGGGTCTAAAAATTATTTTTTTAATTGAAAGCAGTTTCTTCTCGCATACAAAATAATAATAACAATACACCAGCAGTGGCTGCTAATAATGCACCTGCTACCAAAACTTTGCCCAGTGCAAAATCCAATGTGGCACCTGTGATAAGTATGGTTAATTCACAATTACCGCTTCAAAAAATGTCAAATATTGCTGGGGATATGGAAGGACAAGCATTTTCAGCGCCTAGTGGGGGGATGTATGCACCAATACAACGAGCAGAAGTTGAATTGAAAGGTGAGAAATCTTTGGGAGCCCGATTTAACTCATTCTTTTTTGGACAGGAGTCTACCTTTACCCAATTAGAAAAAAAATACGGACAATTTAAAAAGGAAATCAAAGTAGCTGAAAAGGAAAAGTATAGAAATGAATCCATTACTCTAGGAAATACCTGGTTGGGTAAACATGGCAATTCCAAGAGTGAAAATGATTTAAAAAAGAAACATTCCATTGAAAGTATGCTTGCCAGTTTGGCGCAAGCGCCTGCTCCTCAAAAAGCTCCCGAACCAGGCAAAGTTGTTGTAGAACCCAAGGTAGGTCCTGTTTTACCAATTTTAGCACCCGGGCCTGGTAAAGTTGTTGAGAATCCCGATGTTGATCCAGGTGTACCAGTAGTACAATCCAATTTTTCAATAGTCAAATCTACTCATGATGCCTATAAAGCAGCCAAAAAAGGCTCCTATTCGCCTGGTGAATTATTTGCTATCTATCATTCACTTGCTGGCTTTTTAAAACAACTTAATTTATGGGATCTAAAATTCGCTTCTCCAAAGAACCCTGCTTTTGATACTGAAAATACAGCGATTACAGCATTTAGATCTATCCTAAATGAAAATTTTGAGTACAGTTCAGGTATGATTGCAGGTACCGTTAAAGGTATTAATATAGAGAATTTGGCTAAAGGAATATTTTCTGCCAGCTCCCTGGATGCAGTAGTAACATTGCCCAATGGTAATGCTACCGGAACCCTTCAAAATATTCAAATAAAAGAAAGTGGAATTGAATTTGCGAATGCATCATTGGCTTATTCTGGTAATATTGTGTTTGGTGATATTTTTACAGTGGGAAGTCCCACCGTCAATATAAGTTCCAATGCTTCAGGATATGATATACGCGGAGCTGGAGATCTTCAATTAAATTTGGATAATGTACAAGCAAGTGGCCATGTTGAAATTTCTTATAATACTTCAACCCAGACTTTTGAAACCCCTACTTTTTCAAATGCTCAATTGACTGCTGGTTTACTGAATAATACCCTAAATGTTACAGCTAATAATGTAAATTATGCAGGTGTGGGGGCTTTATCAGCTGAAAGTGCAAGCCTGCAGATGGATGTAATGGGTAAGTCATTTACTGGTACTGGTTCAAATATTTCTTATAGTAAAGAAACTGGATTGGACTGGGGATTGGCAACCTTTAGTTTCCCCGATGAAATAAGTGTAGGCGGAATTGTAAAAGTTAAAGGCTTGGAGGGTATCATTTCAGGGGCAGCAGATGGCTATAAAAAATCAGGATCAGGCACACTTTCGCTTGACCTGCCGGATGGTGCATCTGCTACTGGAACTGTAGCAGTATCTTTTGAAGAAGGTACAGGTTGGAAAGTAGATTCAATTACAAATGGTGCAATTACAGCATCCATTTTGGGTAATACGATAACTGTAAATGATATTCAAATTGCTGATGGAGTGATATCTGCTCAAACGGGATCCATGCAATTGGATATTGGCGGTGCAAAAGTGGATGTTACTGTTACCGATATTTCCCTAGGAAAAGATAAAAAGTTTGATTGGGGTACAGCTTCATTCAAGTCTCCTAATGAATTAAGTGTTGGAGGAGTGGTTAAGGTGAAAGATTTGGAGGGTACTGTTTCTGGATCAGCAGATGGTTATAAAAAATCAGGAACTGGTAACCTTTCTGTTGATTTACCGGGTGCAACCGCAAGCGGTACAGTAGCTGTTTCAAATGATGACGCTTCAGGTTGGAAAGTAGATTCAATTACTGGTGGTGGAATTGCTGCATCGGTCCTGGGCAGTACGTTATCGGTAAACGAAATTCAATATGTTAACGGAGTAATTACTGCTCAAAGTGGAACTATGAAGCTGGATATCGCAGGTGCGATTTTGGATGTTAGTGTAACCGGTATTTCATTAGGTGAAGATAAAAAGTTCAATTGGGGGTCTGCTGCCTTTAGCACCCCCAACGAAATAAATATTGGCGGAATCCTTAAAGTCAATGGTTTAACGGGAACAATATCTGGAGAAGCAGATGGATATAGAAAAACTGGTGCAGGTTCACTTTCACTTGACCTACCGGGTGCTAGTGCATCTGGAACAGTAGCTGTTTCTCATGAGGAGGGTAAGGGTTGGAAAGTAGATTCAATTACAAATGGTGATATTAATGCAACCTTACTCAATGGAAGTTTGCAGATTAATGGTAATGGTATTAGTTTTGAAAACAATGTTTTAGGTGTAGCTGCTGCAACTGCAACAGTTTCAACTGGCGGCGTAATTCCAGGGGTAGATAAAGTTTCAGGACAGGCTCAAAATATTCAGTATAAGGATGGAGCTTTTGATTGGGATTCAGTTACTGTAGATATCAATGCAGGTCTTTCATTTGGTGATCAGTTATCTTTTGGATTGAAAACCGCTACTTTGTTTGGTAAAAGCAAAGGCTATCAAATTGATATCAATGATGCGACAGGTAGCATCTCTATTGGTAAATGGTTAACAGGAGAAGGTACGGGTTCATTTAGTTGGGATTTTATTAATAGGAAAACTCCTGAAATTACATCCGCAAATCTAACTTTCCTTGCAACATCTCCAGAGCTGCCTAAAGATATAATACCAGGCTTGCTTCCAATTAGTTTTTCTGTTATGATTCCTTTTGCGGCGGGTCCTGTACCAATGGAAGCTGGACTTAGTTTAAATGTAGATGCTGGAGCAACAGTTAGCATTGGAGGAACTATGAATTACTCAGGTGGCGAATTTGCATTTGGGGTGCAAGCTGCAGGGAATGGACATTTATCGATGGGGATTCGAGCAAGTTTGGCGGTAGGAAGTAGTGCGCTGGTATCGCTTGGAGCATTCTTGGAAGGTAGTACAAAAGCAGTGTTAGAAGCAGGCTTAGACTTTAATGGTAAAGCCGCTAAGCAAGGTGACGGATTCAATTTCTCTGATATGAACGCCAATTACAAATTAGGTGCAAATGTGATAGCAGAATTGAGCGGTGGAGTAGAAGCCAAAGCCCTTTTGATCTTTAGTAAAACACTTTATAAAGTGAAAATAAAATCATGGGATATGGGGCGTGCGGAAAAAACAGGATCATTTAATTTCTTAAATGGTGGGTTTACTTCTACTGGAAGCTCAGGCGTTTTGGAAGCGGGAACACCAAATCTTGGCAAGCCTGTTACTGAACACCAAAGTTTGCCTTTTGTAAAATCAATGGAAGCGGTTTCTGCTGCAATTGATTCAGCGAAAAAAATATCGGCAAATGCCAGCAGCATTACTGCAGGTCTTGATGCTGGATCGATTGATAAAGCAGAAGAGGAATTACTGAAAGCCAAAAGTCAAATAGTGTTGCTTCTAAGGGATAGTATAAATGTAACTTTAAAGGATCCAGAATTCAAAAAACTTTCTGGCAGGTTGAAACATTATCAAGAGAAACTAGCTAACATTATTAAAAAGAATGCTATTTGGGAAGCTACACTAGAACATAAGAAATTGGATCCACCTTTTTGGCATTCTGATTTTATTCGAGGAACTCCTGAGGTAGTGTATTCAAGAAAAATTGCTGAAGGTAAAGAGAAACAATCAAAGTATCTTACAAGAAATGTAAAGAAGAAAGATGATGTTCAAAGTCAACTTTCAATTTACCAAAATCAAATTAAAGATTCTTCTGATATGATTAATAATGTAGATTCTTTATTACATCCTTTAAATCAAGCGGATGGAATTCAGGATAAAATTAATCAGTATAATGAATTAAACAGTGCAATGGATACATTACATGCAGAAGTTCTTAGAGATAATGCAAATGAGGCAGCTGACTTGGAACTTGATAGAATGGAGAGTGCTTACATTGAAGATGATATCAACGAAAAGCAGTAATAAGGTTAAATGTATTCTTTCTAATTTTGTTTAATTAATGAAAGTTACTATATTTATTTTTTTTTAATTTTAATCAATTTCTATATCCTTTTTATAAATCTAATTTCATGCTTACATCCTTAGCTCCTGCTGAAAAGAAAAATAATTCTAAGTCAGCTAATTCAAATAATACAACCACTCAACGTAAAGTTTTACCATCTGTTGTAAAACCTATGCAATTGAAAGGGGCTGAGGAGGAATCAATTCAAGGGAAATTTAAGTCAGGTAATAATGAACCAGCTGTTCAATTGGTAGAAGAGGAAGAGCCGCTTCAAGGCAAGTTTGAAGCTGGTAATCAACCAGCTCAATTGGTAGAAGAGGAAGAGCCGCTTCAAGGGAAATTTGAATCAACCAATCAACCTGCTCAATTAGCAGAAGAGGAAGAGCCGCTTCAAGGCAAGTTTGAATCAACCAATCAACCTGCTCAATTAGCAGAAGAGGAAGAACCGCTTCAAGGCAAATTTGAATCCGGCGAACGCAAGTCATCGCCCAATTGGGCTTTTCAGCTTAAATCGAACATTGGCAATTCAACTAATTCGGCTACTACTCAAAAATCAGCCCCCACTGCAAATAATACGGGTTTACCCGATTCTTTAAAGTCAGGGGTTGAACAACTTTCCGGCATTAGTATGGATGATGTAAAAGTTAATTATAATTCAGCTAAACCGGCTCAACTACATGCACATGCCTATGCACAAGGTAAAGACATTCATGTAGCTCCTGGTCAGGAAAAGCATCTTCCACATGAAGCCTGGCATGTGGCTCAGCAAAAGCAAGGAAGGGTGCAAGCCACCAAACAGTTGAAAGGTAAGGTTCCGGTGAATGATGATAAGGGGTTGGAAAATGAAGCGGATGTAATGGGTGCAAAAGCAGTTGCCCAGGGTAAATTGATTAAGATAGCAAATCCTGTTCAACGTAAAAAGGTAAATAAAGCCACTAATTTTTCACCTGTATCTCAAAGAGTGGTGATACAAAGAAAACCAACTGACATTGTTGGAATGATAGAAAATGCCAAAAAGTTAGTTTCAGAAAATATTTTCACCAGCGATTTGGGAACGGATTCTTTAGGAACTAAAGCTTTAGAAAAAGGTGTTCCGGTTGTTGATGGGTTGGCTGCAGGAGCAGGAGCAGCTAATAAAATTGTTTCAGGCGCAGCTAATGTTGTTGGTTCTTTAGGAGATGCAGCCTCTAGTGCTGTGGGTGGTGCTGCTGCAGCTGCTCAAGGTATTGTGGAAGCAGTAGGTATTGCAATAAGAATAGTGACTTCCACTATTAGTTCTGTAAGTTCAATGGATAAAACTTTCAAAGGGGACGAAAAGAAATTTACTGGAGGAGGCAAAGCTGCAATGCAATTGGGCGAACTTTTAAGACAGGGCGCCAAGGCAGCCAATGCAGTTTTAAGTAATGTAAATGGTGTTTCTGGTGCGATAATGTCCATGTTACCTGGCTTAGGACTAGCAATTGCTGGTTGTGATTTATTAGTTAATGCTTATACTGCCTACAATGCTTCTACTGCCCAAGAGGAAATGGGAGATGTGGCAGATTTGTATCGAAATGATTTGGCAGCAATATTAGGTGCAACCCCTGAGTCTTTTGGAAAATTGTTTCAAAATGAAAAGAGAGGTAAATTTTTTAATAGGGAAACTTATCTAAGGATTAAACCAGGGGCTTCTGCCTCGTTGGAAGAAGCTAAAAATGGTGATCCTGATGCTAAACTGGCATTTCTCAGATCCAATTCCATACCTCCTGAAACTGATTTTGATCAATTATACAAGGCAATACGCTATTATGAGTTAGGTAGTAAAATGCAAGAAATTAATCAAAAAAGGAAAATACAAGGAATGCGAAATATGTTCACAGACCTTGTTCAAATAGGAGCTGAAATAGCTAAAATGTTCCCAGCAGATGGAGGTATTACTGCAGGAGTTTTAACTGGCGTTGCGGGTGGAGCAAAAGCTGCGCAGGCAGCAGGTAAGTTTTTACAAGGACAAGCTCGAAATGTTGGACTAGGTGATTCTAACCGTTCAGAAGATTCAAAACATCTAGAATATGTTACCCATACCAAAAGCATCTATCAATTCATTGCTGGAATCGATAATTCCGAAGGGGCAGAAAATGAATCACAATTAATTAAGGCTGAGCAATTTATTTCCGCAACCGGGGCTGATTTAGGAAGCGTATTTTCACTAACAGATAAGCCCCAAGCTGAATTTTTAGTGAAGGCAATGAAAAAAGGAAGGTAATAATAATTAGTATATTTTTTAAGTAGTTAGTTTGCTTGATTTTTTTTAAATTACATAATTAGTTTTACTCATTTTAATTCCTATTTAATTGGCTATTGCTATTTATTAAATAATGATACTTAAATAGGAGATTAATTAAAATAACAAAAATTCTGAATGACAAAAGATTTTATAAATATTAAAGAGCAAATTTTACTTAATCAAATCAAAGATATATTAAACGAGCATTCAATCGAATCAAACTTGATTGAATCCTCTGTTTATATGCCTTTCAACGTATTGGTGACTACTATTGATGAAATTAATTTCAACATCATGTATTTACCAGTTGAGGAAGATCTTTTTCGTACCATTCGACTTCTTCAACATTACGCTACCATTATTGAAAAAATACCAAACGATAAGGAATTAGGAATTAATGAATTGATTAAGGCACATAATAAACAAATCCCGTTGGGCTTTTTCTATATAACGGATGAAAATGAATTGAGTTTTAAATATGTGATACCAATACCTAGATTTGATCCACTCAATGCTGATCAGTACGGTGAAATGTTTATGGTTTTACAGCAATCAGTAGTCCAAATAAAAAACAAGTTTTTGCAATTTATTAGTGGAGATTTATCATACGAACAAGCTGCAAATTGAACCAAACGAAAAATTTAGAAGTGAAATATTATATCAATCATTTATAGATTGTAGTTATAATTCTTTGGTGATTGATTTGAGTTAGAAAAAAAAGAACTTGGCATCATTTAGTATATTAATTTAAATAAGAAGTTGACTTTAAATTTTAAAAAAAAACTCCGAAATCAGTAGATTTCGGAGTTTTTTTTAGGTTGTTTATTGCTCAGTTTTATATTGACTTATTACATTTAGTATTTCTTTAAATTATTTTTAAAATACGAATCAATTATAGTTTTTTTTCTAATCATATTTAAATAATATTTTCTAAAAAGATTAATCAGCTTTTGAATTAGTGTAAAAAATTTTAAACATTTTTCAAAAAAATACAATCTTATTAAAAATTGCATTTGTTTTTATTGTCAATGATACATAAAAATAGTATAATCATTTTCCAAATAGTCATCGTGTAAACTGCACTTAGCGGTTAGCGTTTTGCAAAAAGAAAAAATCATGTTTTTATCATAGGCATTTAACAAAGAATTATTTTCCGGTTCTTTTGAGAGTAGATTAAAAGCCAGTCCCAGCCTGCATCCGACAAAAAGCTTTTGAATCATTTCAAAAACATATAAGGGGTTACTGTTTTTGTA
>CANIMM010000008.1 GCA_947468255.1 Chitinophagaceae bacterium
ACCCCCTTGGTCTTAAAAGTTTAAGCCAGTTGGATTTGGTGGTAACTGGAATCGTTTCAGATAAATTCAATGTTGGTTTCAATGCAACTGTTCAAAGTCGCAACCAGGTCGATAATGCTGTATTAGTAGATGGAAGTTGGAAAGCTGCTGCATTATACTTAAATATTGATCCTTCTTCAACAGTTGGACTTACCCTTAGGAGTGAGTATGTAAGCGATAACAAAATGATTTATTTTGGCACCAAGAATATTTTCGCCAATACTTTATCTCTCAATATTAAAGCTGGTACTTTTACTTTAATTCCTGAGTTGAGATTTGAATCTGCCCAAAGTGGTTTCTACACCAAAAATGATGGCAGTACTTCCAAATCAACTGCTACAGCTTTATTAGCTGCAGTGTATAAATTTTAATTAAGTACTATCGGTAGATAGTTACCTTTTTTCATATGGCAAGCAATCGTTAAGCCCCCCCGTTTCCACGGGGGGGCTCTATTTTAAACAATCTTTATTAAGCTGAATTTCTTCCGGCATTGATAATGCCAAATGAGGAACGCATTACTAGTTTTTCGTAAGTTGCTTTTAGTGGAGTATTGATAAGGCTGTCTTCTATCTCTCTAATGTTCATGATAGCAAATTGCTGAATGGTGAGTAGCGGCAAAACCATTTTTTCGCGCATTAGAATGGATAGCTGGTCAACTGGGTAGTCGCTCATCAATTCTGTTTTGTCAGAAAGTTTGAGTATGTATTGTTGAGTTAAATTGTATTCATCAAAGATCATGTTCCAAATTTCCCCATACTTTTCGTCCTTGGCAAGAAAAGCGGTCAGCGGAAAAAAGCATTTTCTCATCGCCATTTCACTGTTGTCGAGGAGTGTTTTAAAGAACAATGAATTTTGATATAGCTTTTTGAGTTGCGAAAATTTTCCTTGTTGGTCGAGCTCTCTCAAAGCGGTGCCTACACCAAAATACCCGGTTACATTTTGCTTCAATTGCGCCCATGCTCCTACGTAGGGGATTGCACGCAAATCCTTGAAGGATATTTTATTGCCCCCGCCACGCTTGGCGGGCCTGCTACCAATATTGGTTTCGCTGTAAAATTTCAAAGGACTTACCTGAGATAAATAGTCTGCGAAATAGGGATGATCTTTCAGTGCACTGTATTTTGTGAAACTTTGATTGGCTAGTTCCTGCAACAGGGATTCTTCGTCTTTTTCAAGAGTGATATGCCGGTTGTTAAACAAGTCGTTGGAAATACCTGCATGTAGTAATTGCTCAATATTAAATTGCGCCGCATCAATGGTTCCAAAGTTGGAGCTCACCGTTTGACCCTGAACAGTTAGTTGAATTTCCTTATTTGAAATATTTTGTCCCATGGAAGCATAGAACTTATGTGTTTTTCCTCCCCCTCTGGATGGAGGACCACCACGTCCATCAAAGAAAATCACTTCAATGCCATATTCTTTGGAGATAGCCGTTAATTCCTCCTTTGCCTTATAGATACCCCAATTGGCCATTAAATACCCACCGTCTTTCGTACCATCACTAAATCCAAGCATAATGGTTTGTCGCTTTTTTCTTCTTAAAAGATGGGTATTGTAGTTTTTATTGGCATACAGTGTCTTCATAATACCTGCTGCATTTTGCAGGTCATCCACTGTTTCAAATAATGGAATGATATCTACGTTGATTTCGTTTTGTTTCCAACCACTTAAAACAAATAAGCCAAATACTTCCAATACATTGAGCGCACTATTGCATTGGCTAATAATATAGCGGTTACAACCTGCCTCCCCATTAAAATCCTGTATGGTTTGAATGGCTTTGATGGTAGCAATCGTATCGGTGGTTAAGTCTTGCTCAAAAACCTCCTCTTTTAGTGGGGTAGCAATTTGCGTAAGTAATTTTATTTTTTCTTCTGTTGATATCGTAGGATAATTCGAAGGCAAGCAGGTATTTTTTTCAGCAATTGCTGCCAGTACATTGCTGTGAATGGTGCTTTCCTGCCTTACATCGAGCGAAGCGAAATGTAGTCCAAAAACATTTACCTTATTGATTAGATTATTTATTAAATGCAGGAACAGACTATTGTGTTTGTAAATCAAAATCTCTTTTATCTGATTGAGGGATTTTAATATTTCTTGTTTGTTTAAATGAGTTCTTTGACCAGGTATGAATATGTTATTGTACATATCATTTTCTAGTTCAATCAAAATAGTGTCTACTCCCTCAAAAGTTAGTCTGCGCCTTATTCTTCTAATTTCCAGGTAATACGATTTAATGATTCCGCCTCTCAGTGCATCTGCTACTTTTAAAGTGGTAGCAGCCTTGACAAATGGATTGCCATCTCGGTCACCACCAGGCCAAAATCCCATGGTGATAATTGGATTCATTTCATTGAGTGCATCGGGGAACTGGTTTTTTAAAAATGAAATGATTCTTCCTGCAGCGGGGTAGAAAATATTTTCAAGGTACCAAATCAGGTTCATTGCCTCGTCGTATGGAGAGGGTTTTTGCTTCTTAAAGAAAGGCGTCTTGCCTAGTTGTTGCAAATACATATTGATTTGAACAGCATTGTTTTCAGCCAGTGCATTGGAAAGGTCGTTAATGATACCCAAAACGGCTCCCGGATAAAACTGGGTAGGGTGTGCGGTTAGAACCAATCGAATGGCAAAATTGGCTAGCTTTTCTTTTAATTCATCTTGCTTTTTATGTTCTATTACTTCGCTTTCGAGGTGTTTCAAGGTCCCTACACCATTGGTATCGTGTACTTCTTTAAATGCCGCATCTTCCAACGCATCGAATAAAACTACTTGTCGCTCTATATATTGAATGAATCGAAACAATAGGTCTAATCGCTCTTGGGGTAGCTTGTAAGTGGTATGTTTGGAAAAAAACTCCTCAACGATTTCTTTGGGGCTCTGGTTTTTTTTATATCCTTCCTCACAATTGTTCTGTAGCAGGGATAATAAAATTCCCGTTTTTTCAATACGGTGAAAAGGGAGGGAGGTAAAAAGACTATTATACAGTTGAAATTTGATTCCTACCAAATTTTTAAAATGCCGCAAACCTCGGGTTGACTGGTGATCCATATTCAAAATTATTTAATAAAATGTAACAATGCAGGCAGCAATGCAAGTAAAACATGAAAATACTTCAAAATTTTCAAATACTTGTACTCAATAACATTTAATTCCCTAATTTAGCAAAATATAAAAGTGGTACAAGTGAATTTACATATCATATCCCTCCATATTTCAGTAGCTGCAACAGCTATCGATACTGCTTTTACCAGCACTTCTACAACGACCCGTTAAGGGTTGTGCAACTTCATATCACCATTGGGCTATTTGCTTTTTTTAAGAAAAATGATTTTTGATATCTACTATTTACATTTACACAAATAAAAACTCATGCAGGTTGTAAAATTTGGAGGAAGTTCGGTTAAGAACGCTGAAAATATTAACAAGGTAATTGCTATTGTAAACGAAAAAAAGCAGCAGGGTACAACCATTGTGGTAGTATCTGCACTTGGCGGTATAACCGATATTTTGTTGCAGTGCTGTAAATTGGCATCCGAAGGCAATGAAAGTTATAAGGACAAATTGTTGGAGTCCGAGCAGCGGCATTTGCAAACAGTAAAGGAGCTACTTCCAATTACACAGCAAAGCAGGGTATTAAGTTTGGTGAAAACTTTGTGCAATGAAATTGAAGATATCTGCACGGGTATTTTTTTATTGGGTGAGTTGTCGGATCGTACGAAGGATCGAATGGTGAGTTATGGAGAGATTTTATCATCGCATATTATTGCAGCTAAATTCAAATCTGAAGGGGAGGGAACGGAGTGGAAAGATGCAAGAGAGTTGATTATTACCGATTCAAATTTTGGCGCCGCCGCAGTAGATTTTTCGGCTACCAATAAAAAACTGCTTGACTATTTTAAAGGATCTGACGCGTCTTTATTTATTTTACCTGGTTTTATTTCATCGGATCAAAATGGCACCACCACTACCTTGGGTAGAGGTGGGTCTGATTATACAGCCGCCATTATAGCCGCTGCTCTTGATGCTGCGGTATTGGAAATATGGACCGACGTATCCGGTATGATGACTGCCGACCCAAGGCTAGTAAATAACGTGAAAATAATTCCTCAGATTTCATATCAAGAGGCAATGGAATTGTCGCATTTTGGGGCCAAAGTTATTTATCCACCTACCATCCAGCCGGTGAGTAGTAAAGGGATTCCAACTTGGATAAAAAACACTTTTGCTCCGCAGGATATTGGCACGGTGATTCAAAAAGAATCGACTGTTAGCGGAAGTAGTATTAGGGGCATATCCAGTATCAATAGCATATCGCTGCTGAGTCTGGAGGGAAGTGGGATGGTAGGGATACCTGGGTTTTCAAAAAAATTATTTGAAGCCTTGGCCATTAAAAAAATCAATGTAATTCTTATTACTCAAAGCTCTTCTGAACATTCCATCAGTGTGGGGATGGATTCGGCCAGCGCAGATGAGGCAAAAAGCGCTATCGATGCCGCCTTTGCATATGAGATAGCTACTAAAAAGGTAGATCCCATTATAGTGGAAAGAGAATTGGCAATCATTGCTTTGGTGGGTGACAATATGAAAAGTCATCCAGGAATTAGTGGGAAGATGTTTGGAAATTTAGGCCGTAATGGTGTAAATGTAAGAGCCATTGCGCAGGGGTCATCCGAGCGAAATATTTCTGCAGTAATTTCTACGCATGATGTAAAAAAAGCCATCAATGTATTGCATGAAGAATTTTTTGAAACTGTTTATAAAGAGGTGAATTTATTTATTACCGGCGTAGGAAATGTTGGAGGAAAATTGGTAGCACAAATTCTGAAACAACAAAAATATCTACTCGAAAAACTACACTTGAAAATCAATGTGGTGGGGCTGGCCAATAGCAAAAAAATGCTTTTCAATGATGAAGGAATCAATCTCAACAATTGGAAAGAATTATTAAATAATGGCGTTGAAATGAATATCCAGGGATTTATAGATACCATTCAAGAGAAGAATTTGCGCAATGCGGTTTTTGCAGATGTTACGGCTAATGAAAAGGTAGCAGCCTGCTATGATCAGTTATTGAAAAAAAGCATTTCGGTGGTAGCCTGTAATAAAATCGCCTGTTCTTCTAGTTTTGAGTATTATACTGAACTGAAAAAATTAGCAAGGGAATTCAATGCGCAGTTCTTCTTTGAAACCAATGTTGGCGCTAGTTTGCCGATTATTGGCTCATTGAATGACCTTTTGCGCAGCGGTGATAAAATTCATACCATGGAAGCTGTGTTGAGTGGAACACTCAATTTTGTATTCAATCATTACGACGGTAAAAAAAGTTTTGCTTCTGTTGTAAAGCAAGCACAAGATGAGGGGTATACGGAGCCTGATCCACGACTTGATTTGAGTGGTAAGGATGTAATGAGAAAGATCATGATTCTTTCTCGTGAAGCAGGAGAAAAAATGGAGATGGAGGATATCGTGAATCAATCTTTTATGCCGGCGGCCTGTATGGAAGGCTCGGTGGCTGATTTTTACCAGTCAATGGAAGCCCATGAAGATCATTTTAAACAATTGTATTCAGCAGCAGCAGCTGCTGGAAAAAAATTAAAATTTGTTGCAAAATTTGACCAGGGAAAAGCTACGGTTGGGTTGCAGCATATTGATCCACAGCATGATTTTTTCCATTTGTATGGAAAGGATAATATTGTACTTTTTTATACCGATCGCTATGTTGATCAACCATTGGTAATAAAGGGTGCCGGTGCCGGAGCGGATATTACCGCATCAGGTGTTTTTGCAGATATTATCAGGGCGGGTAGAATTTAAAATAGCGCTAACTTCCCCCAGGGGATTAAAACAAATCGTTAATACACACAATTAAGCTTATGAATGCAGCTGATCGACAACCAGAACAAAGAATTAACACACCCAATTATTCGGCATCGGGATTTGTAAAGGTATTGGCGCCTGGTACTGTGGCCAACCTTGTTTGTGGTTTTGATGTTTTGGGAATGTGTTTGAATGAACCCAATGACTTGATGGAAGTGAAGTTACTGCAAGAAAAAAAAATCATCATTCATAGTGCCGACGGATATCCGTTGCCATCAGATCCTGCACAAAATACGGCCGGTGCTCCCTTGATTGAAATGATCAATGAGCTAGATACACCCACTGGATTTGAAGTAACCATTCATAAACGAATTAAACCTGGCAGTGGCATTGGTTCAAGTGCTGCAAGTGCGGCGGGAGCTGTGGTGGCTGCCAATCATTTATTGGGTAATATTTTTCCAAATAAAGACCTGGTTCGCTTTGCCATGTTTGGAGAAAAAGTAGCATCCGGCGTTAAGCATGCTGATAATGTGGCACCTTGTATTTATGGGGGTATTACTTTAATCCGCAGTATTCATCCCCTAGATATCATTTCTATTCCTTCACCCGATCTTTTTGTTACCATTGTTCATCCGCAAATTGAAGTGCGCACCAAAGATGCCAGGCAGATATTGAGAAAAGAAGTATTATTAAAGGATGCAATTCGGCAGTGGGGCAATATCGCCGGTTTGGTTGCTGGATTTATGCAGGCAGATCTAGATCTGATTGGTCGATCATTGGAGGATGTGATCATTGAACCGGTACGAAGTATTTTGATACCTGGCTTTGATGAAGTGAAAACCAAATGTAAAGAAACTGGCGCATTGGGTGGTGGCATTTCAGGTTCGGGGCCATCCATTTTTATGCTGAGTAGGGAGGAGGCCACTGCAATAAAAGTCCAAACCGTTATGCAAGATATTTACAACCGCATTGGTATAGACTATCATACTTATGTAACCACCATCAACAAAACCGGCGTTAAAATTTTACAAGCATAAGTATTATGTTATAGTCTTTCTATTGTAGGTTGTAAGAGCTGGATAGTAAGCATACAATTTCAAGTTGAAAAACTATCAGTTATCAACTATCAATTATCAATTATTTAAGTCGCATGCAATATTTCAGTACCAATCATCAATCGCCTGAGGTAGATTTCAAACAGGCTACCATCAATGGCCAGGCTCCAGATAAGGGCTTGTACTTTCCCGAACGGATACCTGCTATTTCTAAGGAACTAATTGAAAATATTACTCAGTATTCTAACGAAGAAATTGCTTACCAGGTGATGAAACCCTATGTGGGCGATACTATCCCTGAGGCTGAGTTAAGGCGAATTGTTGGGGAGACCATCCATTTTGACATACCACTTGTAAAGGTAACAGATGCTATTTATGCTTTGGAATTGTATCATGGGCCTACGCTTGCATTTAAAGATGTAGGCGCTAGGTTTATGAGTCGATGTTTGGGCTATTTTGTAAATCAGTCTACCCCGGGGTTGGCTAAAAAAAAGAAAGTAACTGTATTGGTCGCAACTTCAGGGGATACTGGAGGTGCTGTTGCCAATGGTTTTTATGAGGTAGAAGGAATTGAAGTGGTGATATTGTATCCATCCGGCAAGGTAAGTTCTGTGCAGGAAAAGCAGTTGACCACCTTGGGTAAAAATATTCATGCCTTGGAAATTGAAGGTAGTTTTGATGATTGTCAGCAAATGGTTAAGCAGGCTTTTACGGATGAAGTGCTAAGTCAACAATTATTTCTGACCTCTGCCAATTCGATCAATGTAGCACGTTGGTTACCGCAGCAATTGTATTATTTCTTTGCCTACAAACAATGGGCAGATAAGCTACATCCTCCAGTGATATCGGTACCCAGCGGCAATTTTGGAAATATTTGTGCAGGTATTTTAGCGCTTCGCTCAGGGTTACCGGTGCAGCATTTTATTGCGGCTTGCAATGCCAATGACGTTGTGCCCCAATTTATGCAAACCCAGCAATATCTGCCTAAAGAGTCGGTTGCAACCATTTCCAATGCAATGGATGTGGGCAATCCCAGTAATTTTATTCGCATCCTTGAAATATTTCAGCACCAGTTTGCAGATCTGGAAAATGTGTTGAGCAGTTGCAGTATTTCAGATGCTGCAACCAAAGCAACCTTGCAGTCCGTATATCAAAAAAACAACTATTTACTCGATCCCCATGGAGCTGTAGGCTTCCTTGGATTGGAACAGTATTTACAAAGTCATCCCGATCTAAAGGGAATCGTATTAGAAACGGCTCATCCAGTAAAGTTTTATGATGTGGTAGAACCTGTAATCGGTGACTTGGTTCCTATTCCTGATTCAATTCAGCATCAATTGTCCTTGCAAAAGAAGAGTGTCAAAATGGAGGCTAAGGGAGAATTGTTGAAGCGTTTTTTATTGGAACTAAGTGGTAGTCAATAAAATTCGGGTCAATTAATTGGGGGGCGATTTAATTTGGCAGATTGGCCGGTTAATCCAAAGCTGCTTGCTCTTTTATATCATCCATGTTGATGCCAGAATGGCTTTCATCATAGCTGCATTCACCATTTTTGATCAAAATTACTTGGGGAGATTCATGAAATACGGCAAATTCTTCGGCTATTTTAGCTGATAATTCCCGATAGCTGATCAAGTCGAGATAATAAAAATCAACGTTTTCAGCCGCGGTGCCTCTTTCTAATCGGTTTTTGGCAACGCTGCTTATAGAACAACGCGTGCTATGCTTAAATATTAACTGGGGTTTATTTTTCGACTTTTCTTTGATTTCAGCCAATTGTGCTGAAGAGGTCAGTGAGATCCAATCCATTATTAAAAATGGGTTTAGTGAATGATGTTTTCAGTCATTGGGCAGCCGGTTCCTCTTCTACTGGCACCGCAGGATGACAGCAAAATAAGTCCAGCCGTAATGAGCATTGACAGTAATAAAATCTTTTTCATTTTCAGTGGTTTAATTGATTTTACTTCAAATTTAGCTTTGCAAATATACAAAAGCTTTTGTTCAGAGTATTAATGTTAGCAATTCCCGGATTAAAAGTTAACTTGCTAACCAGATTTTTTTGAAATTTGCAATAGGGAATCGTTCCATTTTTACCTATGAACTAATTTTTAAAGAGATTTTTTGTACTTCAAATATATAATAAATAATAATACCAGCAATAATACATTTAAAAATAACTAAAATGACCTTACAATTAGCCCGTCCGATTGCTTTTTTTGATCTTGAAACTACCGGTGTAAATCTTTCCACTGATCGAATAGTGGAGGTTGCGATTATCAAAATTTTACCGGATGGCACCCGCCAGGTGAAAAGGAAGCTAATTAATCCGGGTATTCCTATTCCAGCTGCAACGACTGCGATTCATGGCATTACAGATGAAATGGTGAAAGATGCGCCCAGCTTTAAGCAATGTGGTAATGAGTTGAAGCAATTTATTGAAAACTGTGATATGGGGGGCTATAACAGTAACCGTTTTGATATTCCAATTTTAATGGAAGAGTTTTTGCGTGCCGGGATGGAAGTGGACTTAAGTACGAGAAGGATGGTAGATGTGCAACATATCTTTTATACGATGGAACCTAGGACCTTAACTGCTGCCTATAAATATTATTGTGATAAGGAATTAGTGGATGCGCATAGTGCGGAAGCCGATGTAAATGCCACAATTGATGTTTTGCTCTCTCAGATCAAACGCTATCCTCAGTTGGGTAATTCATTGGATTCGATTTTGGGTATAATCGGGGAGGATAAGGTGGTAGATTATGCCCGTCGTTTCTTATTTGATGACAAGGGAGTGGAGGTGTTTAATTTTGGTAAACACAAGGGGCGTCCGGTGGTAGATGTATTAAGGGCTGAGCCTCAGTATTATGACTGGATGATGCGGGGAGATTTTCCGCTTCATACTAAGCAGAAACTAACCGAAATTTTAAACCGCACCCTTTTAAAAAATAGTTAAACTAAAACGGTATTAATTTTGTTTAATAAGATTAGCTAAACTATTTGTAATTTCGTTCAAATCCTCTTACAATATCATCCTTGGAAAAGTTAGTTATCATACCAACTTATAACGAAAAAGAAAACGTCGAAAATATTATCGCTGCGGTAATAGGTTTGCATCAAAATTACCATATACTAATTGTTGATGACGGTTCTCCAGATGGAACTGCTGCAATCGTTCAGTCATTGTTTGCCAAATATCCAGGGCAATTGTTTTTAGAAAAAAGAGTCGGAAAGTTGGGACTAGGCACTGCTTATATTCATGGCTTTAGATGGGCGCTGGAAAAAGGGTACCAGTTTATTTTTGAAATGGATGCTGATTTTTCTCACAATCCAAAAGATCTGGAAAATTTATACTTAGCCTGTAAAAATGGTGCTGGCGTGGCAGTTGGTTCAAGATATGTCAGGGGAGGAGGAGTTGAAAACTGGCCTGCCAATCGGATTGCCTTGTCAAAAGGGGCCTCTTTATATACCAGAATCATCACCCGGATGCCGGTAATGGATCCTACTGCAGGTTTCGTTTGTTATCGCAGGGCGTTTTTAGAAACGATCAATTTATCTGCTATCAGTTTTGTAGGATACGCATTCCAGATAGAGATGAAATTTGCCGCATGGAAATTGGGATTCATTGTAAAAGAAGTCCCCATCACCTTTATTGATCGCCAGCTGGGAGAAAGTAAAATGAACAAGGGGATCATAAAGGAAGGCATTCTGGGGGTGTTGAAATTACGCTGGATGAGCATGTTTAAAAACTACCGTAATAAAGTTAAAAATACCTATGCTGATCACAAAGCTATTGTACCTCAATAATAAGTTTTTATTCAGATTTCCATTCGCTTCTTTAGAAATTGTCGTTTGAATTTGGTTTCAAATTTCCCTAGAAAATAATAGCTTTTTATTACAATTTAAATGCAGGATGGAACTGTTGCAAGGTGGATCGTAAAAACTCCCTGTCAAGGTGTGTGTAAATTTCGGTGGTAGTGATGCTTTCGTGACCCAGCATTTCCTGTACTGCCCGCAAGTCGGCCCCGCCTTCAACTAAATGCGTTGCAAAAGAATGCCGAAAGGTATGGGGTGAAATTGTTTTTTTTATGTCGGCCAGTCTGGCCAATTCCTTGATGATTAAAAAAATCATCACTCGGGAAAGTTTGCCTCCCCTTCGATTTAAAAATAAGATGTCTTCATTGCCTGTTTTAACGGGTAGGTGTACCCGAATATCATTTTTATAAATATTGATGTACTGAATGGCGTCTGATCCAATCGGCACTAATCTTTCCTTATCTCCTTTTCCAATTACCTTAATAAAACCAACATCCAGGTGTAGGCAACTAATTCGTAGGTTAACCGCTTCGGTTACCCGTAGTCCGCAACTGTAAAGGGTTTCGAGTATCGCCTTGTTTCTCCCACCCTCCGGTTTGCTCAAGTCAATACTATTGATAAGGGAGTTGATTTCTTCAAAACTGAGTACATCGGGCAACGATCTTTTGAGTTTGGGTGATTCGAGTAAGGTAGCGGGATTGATTGAAATGATTTGCTCCTGCAGGCAATATTTGAAAAAACTTCGGAGTCCTGAAATAATTCTTGCCTGAGATCCTGCAGTCATGCCCAGTTCACTGATCCATCGAATAAAATTTTCAAGATCCTTCAACTCCAATTGTTTTGGTGTTTTAAGTTCGTTGGAAAGCTGCATCCAGGTGGTTAGTTTTTCGATATCATGCAGGTATGCTTCCACCGAATTGTCACTCAGTGATTTTTCTAATTGTAAAAAAGCTTTGTACCCCTTTTTATATACCTCCCACATTTGAATAAGTTGAAAATTTTGATACTTTAAAGTGCCGAACTTATTGGTATGGAAGCTTTGGCAGATTAGTTTTAGTGGGCTATAAAGATTGAAAGGTCATCATCAGTATTGGTTATGCAATGAAAGATAGGCCTGTTTTGTTGATAAAATAACATATCAATGTTTAATTTGCAAAATTTCATTTTGTTAGCAAAGGTTTTCTTATTTTCGTTTATATTTTTTTAACTTCTACTCATTGATGATGATAAATCTTCGTTCGTTCAAACAAAAAGTTCGATACCATAAAAAATCTTTAAAATCATTTTTGACTAAGTTAGAAAAAAATCCGCCAAAGGGATTACACAAACTTATTGACCAGGTCGATAAGGAAGTCTGGGCAGAAACCGATTGCTTGAGCTGTGGTAATTGTTGCAAACAAATGACGCCCACTTTTTCTGTAAAAGATATTAAAAGAATTTCAGCTCATTTCGAATTGACTCCTGTTGAGTTTAAGGAAAAGTGGCTACGGTATGACAAAAAGGACGGAGATTGGCAAAATCAAAAGCAGCCCTGCCAGTTTTTAAATCTTAAGGATAATAAGTGTTCAATTTATCCCATTCGTCCGAGTGACTGTGCTGGTTTTCCGCATCTTACCAAAAGGAAAACGGTAGATTATATTGATGTCCACAAGCAAAATTTACAATACTGCCCTGCTACCTACAAAATGGTGGAGAAGATGAAGGGTTTGTTAGGCTAAGCAATTATTGAGTAGCCGATGAAAGGTTTTACAAGCACACGTCCTCAATTAAAAAATATGCTACCGGCTGATCTTGAATGATCAAAATAGATAGGATATTGAATTGTATTCTTTGCCATTGGGGATTTTGGTGAAGGTATTGTTCTGCTGCATTTATTAAATTTTGTATCTTCTTATCCCCAACGCTATCCTCCGGTAAGCCAAACTTGCTGGTTCTCCTGGTTTTTATTTCTATGAAATGCAGGACCATTTCCTTTTCTGCAATTACATCCACTTCCCATCGGGCGTGTCTCCAGTTTTGCTCCAATATCGTGTAAGCCCTTTCCTTAAGCCAGTGAATGGCCAGCTTTTCTCCGGTTTTGCCTGTTTCAATGTGTTTTGCCATATGCTATTTTAAAATAATGGGGTAGACTAGCTTACCCGTTTCTTACCATTGATTATAATGATACATTTGTTAGCTGAGCGGGCTATCCAGTTCAATTTATAAATATTGTTGCAAAAGGATTTATTACCTATTTTTGTCACTGTTAAATTAAAAAAAAATGAAGATAGAAAGGCCAATTATAGTAAGTTTTGTTTTGTTGGTATTGATTGCTTCCTTGTATCGGCTACTGCCGGGTAGGCCGCTTGGCTTTGCTCCTCAAATTGCAATGGCTTTATTTAGTGGCAGTATAATAAAAAACAAGCGGTATTCTTTTTTGCTACCCATCTTGTCGATGTTGTTGTCGGATGTACTTTATGAAGTGCTTTTTCAATTTAAAATTTCCCCGATTGTAGGTTTTTACAGTGGTCAAGTTGAAAATTATTTACTATTCGCTTCAGTTACTTTGATCGGATTTTTGATCCAAAAGCAAAATTGGTTGCAGATTTTTGCAGGTGCACTTGCGGGAGCTACTTTTTATTTTCTGGTATCTAATTGCTTGGTATGGATGGCAGGAGGATTGGCCCTCAATAATCTGCCTTATGCTAAAACCTGGGACGGCTTGATAAGTTGCTATACTGCGGCTATTCCTTTCTATCAGGGTAGTTTGTATGCTACCGTATTTTTTAACGTCGTTTTATTTGGCGGATACGCCCTTTTTACAAAAAACGCAGTCCAGCCACAAGCTAGCGCCTAATTGTAAAATCATATTATAAACATTCATGCCACTCAACAGAGTGGCATGAATGTTTATAAGGATTCTTCGTAACCTTTATCAGTTAGCTGTACTTTATCTGCTGCTGCACTAGTAGCCAATTCATCGCATCGGTTATTGTGCGGATTATCGGCATGCCCTTTTACCCATACAAATTGGATGGTAAAATTTTTCGCTAATTCATGGTAGTGTTTCCAAAGGTCTTTATTTTTTTTGCCACCCTTAAAATCTGTTTTTATCCAGTTTTTTAGCCATCCCTTTTCAACAGTGTTCACCACATACTGGCTATCAGAATAAACTGTTATGGGTAATTCATTTTTTTTTATGGCTTCCAATCCTGCTATTACAGCCATTAGTTCCATCCGGTTGTTGGTGGTAAGTCTAAAGCCCTGCGACAATTCCTTGCGATGTGTTCCCGACATTAGGATGGCGCCATATCCGCCGGGGCCGGGATTGCCCCTGGAAGACCCGTCTGTGTAAAGTATTATTTTTGACATTATGTAATTACGAAGCCTGTTTTTTAAAAGATAAAGGGTTCAATCAAGCATACAAAGTAACCAATTTAAAACCTTAGCTCAGTACTTTTTTTGAGAAATTGAATATTGCTAATAAGGCCAATTTGTTTGGATCTTAGCTGAGCAAAATAAACAGGCAGTAAAATTTTATGGGGACTTTGTTATTTTTAGGAGGTAAACCTACAGTAGCCCATATTAATTGTAAGGGCTTTGATGGAATGGCGTTTGATATATAAAATAAACACATTTTTTCCGCTACTAGAACTGATGTAACCCTGTGACATTCATTAAGAAAATGCGAATAAGTTTGTATTTTTGAAAACATTAGTACAAAACAGGAGTAATAACAATTACCTTAGATAATCAAACATATCTTTTTTATTTGCTGGCAGCTGAACATGAAGCAAAGGTAGCGGGACAAGGGGGGTACCTATTATATAACTGGAACATTTCAACTATTGGTAATTAAAATAGTATAAATAATGAGGAATTTAAAGTATTGTTTTTTTATTCTATTATTAATTATTGAATATTCTTCAGTAGTTGCACAAAATAAACAGGTCGATTTTTTTATTTCCGAAGGATTTAAAAACAATCCGGCACTTTTGGAAAACAGTAATCTTCAGTTGTATTTTCAGATTCAAAATGAATTTATTACAGCGCAAAATAAAAAGCCACAAGTAAGCATTACTGCTGATTATTTATTTTCCCCCTTCTTTTTTGATAACGGCAGGGCATTGAGTATTACTACCAATCCATCGCCTAAATCCTTTGGCTATGATGTGGGGTTAACAAATGGTGGATTATATGCGGCCCAATTAAATGCTAGTTTGCCTGTTTTTAATAATGCTGCCGTTAAAAGTTTATATGAGCAAAATAAAGTACAGTCAAATATTTCTAATTATAGTCGCGGCCAGATAGAACATGAATTAGCAAAAAATATAATTGACCAATACATCATTACCTATCAGTTTTTACAGCAAACATTTTACCTAAAGAAAATCATTGATCAACTTGAAAGCAGAAAGCCGCTTGTAGCTGCTTTGGTGAAGCAGGGTTTATTGCAACAGAATGATTTTTTATTGCTCGATATTCAAATAAGCACCAATAGCAACGACTTAAAACAGTTGCAATTTGCCTATAATAATGGGATGGCACTATTAAAGAATTTATCCTTGGTAAGCGACACCACTCTTTTCGTTTTAGAAAAGCCTGACATAAAAGTAAAGCCAGCACCTTCTTCCTATTATTATGTAAAAAAGTATGAACTTGACAGTCTAAATTTAGTAGCACAGCAAAATGTGTACAATGCCCAGTATAGGCCCCAGCTTAGCTTATTGGGAACCTCGGGGGTTTATGCAGCTGATGTGAGAAATGTACCACACAATGTAGGACTAAGTGCAGGGGTGCACCTAAGTGTTCCTATCAGCGATGGCCACCAAAGAGAACTGTACCAAAAACAAAAAAATATTTTGCAGGCCAATCAAAATTTCTATCTTACTACTGCAGCCATCCAGCAGCAAAACAACATAATTTATGCAAAGCAGCAAATTGATCAGTGGAAGCAGACCATTGCTATATCTGCTGAACCAATACAAAAGCAAGAACTTCTGATGGATATTATTAAAGATAAAGTGGTTAAAGGGCAAGTTTCTGTGATGGATTATGTTAATGCTTTGCAGGATTATGCTGTTTTACAAAAAAACAAGGCAGTTGCCGAAACTAATTTATTGCTTTATATCAATCAATATAATTATTACAATTGGTAAATTAAATTTTGTATGAAAATGAAAAGGAACATTTTTTTAATGGGCGTTACTTTTAATTTACTTTTTACATCCTGTAATAGCAAAAAGACAGAAGACTATACAATTTCTAAAGCTGTCCAAACGGCAGTAACTTATACTCAGCCAACCGTTCGTGATTTTACAGATTACATTCAATTAAATGGGAATACCCAGTTTCAAAAAAAATTGGTATTGAGAGCTAGTATTACAGGTTACATCGTGTCTATGAATTGGAAAACGGGTGATCATATATCAAATGGCACTTTGTTCTGCAGCATTAAAACTAAAGAGCAAGATGCTTTGAAAGGAATCGACAGCAGGGAGTCCTCACTTAAACAGTTTCAAAAACCGTTGAATGTATTTTCTAATGCATCTGGTATTTTTACTGCTGTTAATTACAGCGACGGAGATTTTATCAATGAAGGCGATGTTCTTGCAACAATTACCGATCCTTCCTCCTTGGTTTTGTTGGTAAATGTACCCTATGAATATCATCAATCGGTATATGTAGGAAGATCTTGCTCTGTTAAGTTTCCTGATGGAAAAATGACCCGCTCTGTGATACAGGAAGAAGTGCCTACGATCGATGCTGTTTCTCAGACACAATCCTTTTTGATTCGTTTTCCGGGTAATCAATTGTTACCCGAAAACATGAATTTGATTGTATATGTACCCATTAAGCAAAAGAAAAATGCATTTTCGTTACCCTTGGATGCCATTCAAACAAACGAAACCCAGGATGAATTTTGGGTGATGAAGTTGGTAAATGATTCATTGGCAGTTAAAGTACCTATAATTGTAGGCTTGCAAAATGATTCTTTGCGAGAAATCATTTCAGGCATTGGCTCAGCTGACAAGATAATTTTAAAAGGTGCTTATGGTTTGTCCGATTCTTCAATAGTGAAAGTTCAGTCAGAAATAGAGTAAAAATATGCAGCAATATCACTCACATTATAAAAAAACATTGCTAGGCGTAGCTGTGTTGATCTTATTAGCTGGATTTTTTAGTTTTTCTAAATTGAAAACCAGTCTGTTTCCGGACGTTACCTTTCCAAAACTTAAAGTTATAGCAGATGCCGGCCAACAGCCCGTAGATAAGATGATGGCAACCGTTACGGTTCCATTGGAAAATATCATCAAGCGTACCGAAGGTTTAGATTATATACGCAGCACTACTACCCGGGGAAGTTGCGAAATTTCTGTTTTTTTAAAATGGGATGCCGATATAGATCTAGCCCGTTTGCAAATGCAGGCATTAATCGATGACGTACGAAGTTATTTGCTGCCCGGAACTAAGATTACGGTTGAGAAAATGAATCCTTCCATATTACCCGTAATGGGTTTTAGTTTGGAGGGGAATCGTTCTGCAATTGAATTGAGGAAAATTGCATTATTACAGGTAAAGCCTTTTCTGGCTTCTACTTCAGGGGTTTCAGATATTGCAATAATTGGAGGAAAAACCAAAGAATACCAAATTCTTTTAAATCAAGATAAGTTAACTGAATTAAATATAACGCCTCAGCAAATAAGTACCGTCGTTGGTCAAACAAATGTATTGCAGTCTAATGGGTATATTAGCGATTACAACAGATTGTATTTGTCTTTAATGGATAATGCTATTACCAGTAAACAAGAACTAGAAAATCTGGTAATTCTAAATTCAGCAAAAAGGGTAGTTCAGTTAAAGGATGTTGCTGATATCAAGATTGCTGAAACGAAAGAGTATGTAAAAATAAATGCTAATGGAAAAGATGTCCCTTTAATTGCTATTATTAAACAGCCTTCTGCAAATCTCATTGATGTCACTGAAGGTGTTTTAAAGAGAGTAAAAGAATTGGAAAATATTTTACCAAAAGATGTAAAAGTGAAGCCCTACTATTTACAAGCTGATTTTGTAAACGATAGTGTGAGAAGTCTTGAAGATGTTTTATGGATTGGTTTGGCCCTCGCTATAATTGTTGTGATTGTTTTTTTACGCTCTTGGAAATCTAGTTTGGTCATACTATTAACAATACCTACAACTTTGGCCTTGACTTTAGTAGGCCTTTATTCAGTAGGGTATTCGTTTAATATAATGACATTGGGGGCTATCGCTGCCGCTATTGGTTTAATGATTGATGATGCGGTAATTGTGGTTGAACAGATATACCGCAGTCGTGAAGAACATCCTGATGAGCCAATGCCCATTGTGGTGAGCAGAGCAATAAGGTATTTATTTCCTGCAATGGTAGCATCTTCTTTAAGTACGATAGTAATTTTTGTTCCATTTATTTTAATGAGTGGAGTTGCTGGCGCTTATTTCAAAGTCCTAGCCTTTACAATGATTATCGCCCTTTTTGCTTCTTTCATTGTTACCTGGCTGGTATTACCAGCTTTGTTTTTATTATTTCCCAGCAAGGCTACAACGATTAAAAAGCCTATTGCAGTGGATCTAAATGATAAGGGAAACTGGATTCGTTTTTTCATCCGCCATTCTTATATCAGCTTCTTATTTGTAATTGCCTGTATTGTTATGCTGTATGTTTTACCTAGTAAAATGCCTTCAGGTTTTCTTCCAGAAATGGACGAAGGTGGTATTGTACTAGATTTTAGTAGCCCCCCAGGAACAACCTTGGAAGAGACGGACAGGATGCTAAAAGAGGTGGATAAAATTATTCAGCAGCAACCCGAGGTGGAAACCTTTAGCCGCAGGCTGGGTACGCAAATGGGATTTTTTATTACCGAACCCAATCGAGGCGACTACTTAATTCAATTAAAAAAGAAGCGAAAGAAAAATACGGACGAGATTTCTTCCGACTTAAGGTCTAAAATTGAAGTTTCTTTGCCCCAATTGAAAATTGATTTTGGTCAGGTTATTGCTGATATGCTTGGTGATCTAATGAGTAGTGTAAAACCAATTGAAATAAAAGTGTATGGGGATAACAGAAAGAAATTAGAAGCAATATCCAAGGAATTGAAAGGAATTGTTGACAGTGTAAAAGGGACGGCAGATGTGTTTGACGGCATTGTGATTGCGGGACCTCAGGCAACCGTTAATCCGGATGTTGCCAGACTAGCACAATTTGGCATTTCTCCCACCGACTTTCAGTTTCAACTTCAAACACAGCTAGAGGGGAATGTGATCAGTACCATTATGGATAAAGAACAGATGGTAAATATTCGCATGTTGTATCCTAATTCACAACTCACAACTGTAAATTCATTAGCCAATGGGAATATATTCTTACCGAATGGTTTGTTAAAACCAATTAATACGATTGCTACTATTCAATTAGAAAAAGGAGTTGCTGAAATCGAAAGAGAAAATCAGAAGATGATTGGCGTTGTTACTAGTCGCTTAGAAAATCGTGACTTGGGTAGTACATTGAAAGATATCCAGCAATCGATTAAAGAAAAACTGTTGTTACCTCCCGGTTATCATGTTGAATATGGCGGATCTTATTCTCAGCAACAAAAGGCATTTACGGAGTTACTGTACATACTTCTGGCAGCTTGCATTTTAGTTTTTATAGTGCTGTTGGCATTATTCAGGGAATTTTTGGTTTCTTTTTTTATCATTTTAATGGGTTTATTAGGAGTAGCAGGATGTCTGCTGGCATTGTTTCTTACCAACACACCATTAAATGTGGGAAGTTATACCGGTATCATAATGATTGTTGGAATTATTGGGGAGAATGCCATATTTACTTATCAGCAATTTCTACTGGCTAGGCAAACAATGAATTCTAAAGATAGCATCGTATTTTCCATTAGTGCAAGATTAAGACCAAAGTTAATGACTGCATTTGGCGCTATAATGGCGCTGATACCGCTGGCTTTAGGTATTGGTGCTGGAGCGCAACTTCACCAGCCTTTAGCGATTGCTGTGATAGGTGGATTGTGTTTTGCCTTGCCTCTTTTGTTAATTGTGTTACCTACATTTTTACGAATAATAAACAGAAGATGATTTGGTTTGTTAGACAATCCTTATAGCAGTATCCAAATTTATTGATCTATCAACTCAATAGTATTATTCTCATCGATACCACTTAGAATCTGAATATAATCTTCTGTTTTGATTCCAGTTTTAACTGCAACTTTTTGATGATTGTTTGCAAGTGAAACAGAGTCTCCCTCTAGTAAATAATTAGATGGGATTACCAATGCATCTTTTACATCTTTAATCAATATGTTTACCTGAACCTTGCTTCCTAATAGTAGGGAATTAGGAGTCGATGTCAACATGGCATCGACAATATAAGATTGAAGGTTTTCATCAAACATGGGGTGGATTTTAGTAATTTCCCCTTTTAAAATAGTAGCCTTGTCAGTTATTGAAGAGATTAATATAAGTTGGTTCAAAAATATTGATTTGATATCACTTGCGGAAACAAAAAGTCGTATAATGGTTTTGCCGGAACCTACACGGCAGATAGGTTCACCTTTTCTTATAAGATCACCGGCAGCTTTAAATATTTTTAAAATTACCCCCTCATTATTTTCATTTTTTATTTTGCTATACTGTAAGTTTTGTTCTTGTATTTTTAATTGTGATTTTGCATTGGACTCATTCAAAGACATAATGGCTTTTAGATCTTCTAGTGACTTTTGAAGAACGGTTCTGTTGGTTTGGCTATTCAGAAATTCAACTTTTGTTTTTTCTAAATCTATGGCAGATACTGCATGTTTTTCAAAAAGCCGTTGATACCTATTTACATTTAAACTGTCAGTGTTACATTTTGTTATGGCTTGATTTATTTGTTCTTTTAGTTTTATAATTTGCGGAGCATTTTCCTTGGTATTGTTTTTAGAAAAATTATAATTAATTGCTGCATTTTCCATTTGGGTCAATTGTAATTCATTCCCAATTTGGCAAATAGCCTGACCAGATTTAATAGAATCGCCCTCATTAAAATAGATTTGTTTTATATTTCCATCCAGCATGGAAGGGATGCTATATTCTGTTTCGGGAACTAATTTTCCTGTTGCATAAACAAAATCCGTCATGTCTTTTCTTGAAGGCTTAGTTTGTATTACACTTTCATTGCAGCTTGCTAAAGTATTCAAAATGACAAAAAGGTATAAGAAAATATTTTTCATAGTATTTTTATTAATCACGTTTATATTAATTCCGGCCTTCAAAATTAGCATTGATTATTTGTAAATTGGATACCATATTTAAATAAGTGTTTTCTGATTTTAAATAGTCCTCAAATGACTTGAGATAGATATCTAGACTTGTCAAACCATTTACGTATTTCTCAAAGTTTGCATTGGTAATTTTGTTTAGTAATTCAAAATTATTTTTTGTTAATTCAATTAGTTCCATTGTTGCTGTATAGCTTTCCACTAAATTCTGATCATTTAAAATGGATTGTTGGGTTGCAGATTTTAGTTGCTCTTCCGATGCTTGTTTTTTATAAATCATGCTTTGCACCTTGTTTCTATTTGAAAATCCCGCATAAATGGGCACTGTTGCCATAATGCTGATATAGGAATAGTCATTCCAAGTCCCTTTTTTCAAATCGATACCTAGGTCATCTCTGAATTGATCATAGCCTTTGTATCCAACTAGATTTATTTTTGGATAATATTTTGTTTTAGCTTCTTTGATTTGAAGGGAATCGATTTTTACCATTTGTTGCAATGGCTGCAATGCCTTATCTGGTCCAAGAACCCCTATTGGTTGCTTATTGAAAACTACTAGTTGTTCTGGTAAAACGAATTTTAAATCAGTAGAAGCGGGTAAATCCAACAAGTTTTTTAAGTAAGCGATTGACTGTCTGACTAAAGTGCTTGACTGTATAATGTTTTGCTTAATGTTATTGCTATTTACTTTCGCTTGATTGAGTGAGGATTCATCAATAATTCCATTCTCAAATTTGTATTCAATAATATTGACAATGCTATCAGATAACTGAAGATCTTTTTCTGAAATTGTAATGGCAGTTAATGAAGTGATAACTGCATAGTAAGTTTGTAGGATCTGAATTTTTAAATTTTGAATTGACTGATCTTCTTGTGCTTTTAGAAGTTGCGTATTTTGATATGCAATTTTCGATTGAAATAAATGTTGCCAGTCCATGATAGATTGCACTGCAGAAATTCCCATTGAATTGGTATATTGTTTACCGAAGGATATGTTGATATTTTTACCTGGTTGTCCAACTATAAAACCTGGAATAGAGGTAGTGGATAGTTTTAAATTATCCTGCGAATTAAAACTTCCTGAAATTTGAGGAGTTTTAAAAAAATTAGACGCTTTCAAGTCAGATTTTGACTGAGCAATTTTTAATTTATAAATTTTCAAATTGCTATTATTTTTCAATCCTAATTTAACAAGCAGCTCTGCATTTGGTATCAATAAAGTGTCAATATTGGCAGCACTTGAAAATTTAACTATGCTTAAGAAAATGATAATCAGATAACTGTTCTTCATGGTTGGGTAAAGTATAATGCAATTGTTGAGTTTGTGTTGGCTTCTATTTTATTAACTGAAATAAATTTTGTTTTGCTTCGGTTTCATTTATTCTGTCCAAAGTAAATTTGTATGCTCCTGTATCAATGCTTAAGTTGCCTCTGAATGGCCAGTCAAGGGATACAATCATGAAAATAACGGTCGACAGTAGAATACCCACAATTAAGCTCATAATGATATGCAATCGGGCATCTGTTTCAAAAAACCATGTTATTCCGATTAATACAATACATCCTATAATTGTTACAGCCCATACAATAGGAGGGAGGCCATTTTGTGTAGAATAAACCCTTTCTCTTCTGGCAGCGGCTAAAGTTGAAAATTTGTCTAAACAGAGTTTATAGATAATCTTGTCTCTTTCAGTGATTGGGTTAAATGAAACAAGATCATATTGAATTTTATTAAAATCATCAATTGCTGCAATGGGAATGTTTCCTTTTTTGGATTGCGGCCATTCTTTTTTAATCACATTTTTTAAATAATTTTTAATATCATTTTTAATTTCTCTGGAAACTTGAAAGGGAAGTCCACTACAATCTCTATAAAGTGACATGGCGTAGCCAGATTCTGCGTCCACCTTTTCTTGGCAGCCGTTATAATTTTCCCATACACCCACTGCTACTAAACCAATCAGTATTCCAAAAAATATGCCTACTATACCTGTAAAATGGGAGATTACATCATTTACCTCAATGTTTTTTGAGTGAAAATATCTGGTAAGTGGCTTATTTGCAAGAATATAACCGAATACAGAAAAGGATGAAAATGCAATAAAAATGATTGAATAAACCTGCCAAAGGGATAAGTCATAAAGCCAAAAAAAATCCATAAGTATTTAGTTTTTCGAATGATTGAATTTGTAGTCAATAGTAATTATTGAAAATCGTTGTAGTTTTTTAGTTGCTGGGAAACCTCTCAAAAATTGAAATAGCTGAATCTATTTTAATGGTATTGTAGTAAGATTTCTTTAATAATGGTAAGTTTCATTATTTTTTATAAAAATAGCAATTAATTTAATAGGTTTAATATTAAGTCCTTTTTTTTTACAAAATGACAATTTCTTGTTTCCTTTCGGATGCGAATATCCATTTTTTTTGAAGGGATTACTAACTGGTAAATGTAATTCTGCTCCATTTTTCTGGCAAATGGGTGTCATATATTCCATGACTGTTTAGTGCCATCGCTGGATGTGGTTGAATTTCTTTACCAGCTACCATTAATTTTTGAAATCTCCCTAAAAAAATATGCCATATATCCCCATTGGCTGGGGGAATATTTCGTCCATTGGCCAATAAGCCTAGGCTACTCCATGGAATTGCAATTTCAGCGCTCCATCCCTTGTCAATATCGCTGTTATCGTTTAATGTACCCTCAATTTGAACGGCTGTTTGCAAGCCGGGCAAATCAAAATTTGTAAATGCCCAGCGAATACCCCTAGGATGGGTTCCTTTCCAGAAGCTGGAGCCCATGCGGTCATAGTCTCCTCCAAATGTATAAGCCTGTGCCTGGTGAACATCAAAATGGGGGATATCAAATTTACTGCCCTTTGTATAAGCATCTTTCCAGATAAAAAAAACTTCGTAAATAGTGTTGGCAGCATTGATTTCTAACTCGTAATAGCAATCGCCTCCATCTATAAAAATCTCTAAATCATTTTCCAAAAAAACAATGCTATCCCTTTCAGTTTGTGTTGCCTCAACAAATGGCTCTTCGGCCGTAAAAGCTATGTACAAATGGGTGTCA
The DNA here is from genome assembly GCA_947468255.1 of Chitinophagaceae bacterium. Taxonomy (GTDB): domain Bacteria; phylum Bacteroidota; class Bacteroidia; order Chitinophagales; family Chitinophagaceae; genus Ferruginibacter. The sequence continues at coordinate 24,084 of CANIMM010000008.1, forward strand.
TTCCAAACAATAGCAGTTTGGGTATTGTACATTCCGGATTGTCCAGTAACCATATCTACAAATCGGGGGCTCCAATTTGCATTCAGCCAAACATCCTTTTTTATATTACCATCGACAGTAATGGTAGTTGAAATTTTTTTAGCCGTATAATCTGATTGCATACGCATACATTTTTTAACTTTAATTAACTATAGCGTGTTCACCAAATAAAGTTGTGTAGACCCTATTCATAAGAGGAGGATTAAATGAAGAAATTCCCTTCAAGGCATTATCCATCGCAATTATTCAGTTGGGTAAAGTTAAGTATTGGATCTAAGTTACCAATTATAAGGTTTGTGAATGTTACTTTTAATTAGGAATTTTCTTATTTTCCAAAATAGCAATAGGTAGGTATCTTTAATCGTTTTGTTTATACCGTTCAAAAAGAGGTAACTGTTATAGGTTGGCTTTGTGTTGAATAATTTCTTCGAATAATTTTCTCTTTTAAACCATTGTTTATATTCTGTTGCACTTAAGCCTACAAATGGTGTTAGGTTTTTAAAAAATGCATCCTCAATAGAATGTACGCTTTTTATCAAATTGATGGATGAATCTGTTTTATTGTAATGTAGGATATGAAAAAATAACTCATCATCCCCGTTATCTGAAAAATTGATTTCAATGCATAATTGAATTTGAACTCTTTCATCAAAATAATTTAAAATACGTCCCAGGTACTCAACTTGCGGCATTAAAAAATTCCCAATAGAGTAGAAGATATAACCATTATTATATTTTTCTGCACCTTGTACTACATGCGGATGGTGGCCGATTATATAATTTGCGCCACAATCAATAGCAAGATTTGCCCATTCTCTATCTGCAGGTTGAGGGTAATATGCTAATTCATAGCCCCAGTGTACGTAAATAATTATTTTGCTTGCTGGATTTTTTTTACGGTCGGCTTTTATGAGTTTTAGTAATGCTTGCGGATTAAAACGATTCACAACTTCGTTTTTACTAAAAATGCCCCCAGTAACGTTGGCAACTACTCCATATATTATAATCTTGTTGTCAATACTGATAGAGGGTTTGTCTTTTGTACCAAAATGCTCAATTCCGCTATTGTTTAATAAGTTAATTGTTTTGCCAATTTCATTTCTGAAATCTTGTATGTGATTATTTGCAAAGCTTACATATTTAACAGATGCTGCATTTAAAATATCCAGAACCGATTGATCACTGAATAAATTATATTTATGTTCATCCACTATTTTAAATTCATCTGAAATTATCTGACCTTCTAAATTTGCAATCGTTGTTGTATTTTTAAAAATCTCTTTTATTTTATCTATATCAATACAATTTTTTGCAGGGTATACCAGGTCTCCAATAAAAGTTAACTTCATAATATTGCAGTCTATTTTAATTTAATAATTGCTCATAATTATTAATCATTAAATCAAGTGAAAACTTCTTTTTTATAGATAATGATATGTTTTCTTTATCAAAACAGGCTAGCAATGCTTTATTCCATTGTTCACTGATATCCTCAAAGTTTGTTTTAGTCAAATATCCATTCACCCCATTTTCAATCATTTCATTGGCTCCTCCAATATCTGTAAGAACGCAAGGGAGTCCACAATTCAATGCTTCTAGTGCCGCAATGGAAAAAGTTTCAACACCTTTTGATGTTAAAGTGAAAATATTGGAAGCCCAGTAAAATGGCTGTACGTTATCTTGGTTTCCAGCAAAAATGATTCTTTCGTTCAAGTTTAGCGTTGTAACATAGTTTTCTATTTCAGGTTTTAAATTGCCATCACCTACAAAAAGTAAAAACACATTATTCATTCCATTTTTATTTAACAGATGAAAGGCATCAACAGCTGCTTTATGATTTTTTTCAGGTCTAAAAGCAGCAGTTTGAATAATCACTTTAGCATCAGGTGGTATTCCATATTGATTTCTAATTTTCAATGATTCATCCAATGAGTTTGGCAGCCTCCAATAATTAGTATCAACCCCATTATAAATAGTAGTAAAATAACTACGATCAATTTTGAATTGATTGGTTGTGTAATTGATTTGGTTGTTGCAAACGGAAATGATTTTATCTGTCTTCCTAATGAATTTCGAGTAAAATTTCATTAATTGATGATCTTTTCTATTCCTATGAATCGTGGTGTGGTATGAAATAATTCTTCTTTTCTTGTCAAATCTTAAAAGCGTAGAAATATGGGTTAAAAAAAATGAAAAAAAGCCTAAGCAAAAAAGCAAGTCTGGGTTTCTGTTTTTAATGAATTCCCTGGTTTTTACCAATGGTTTCAGATCAAATTTATAATTTCTTGGAAAAACCTTTAATTCAACTTCTTTATTCAATTTTGTCGCCAATGGGTTATTTTCAGAATAACTTATAATGATACATTCAAACTTTGAATAGTCCAATTTGTTTACCAATGAAACTAAAAATTTTTCAGCACCGCCTATGCATAAGCTAGAAGTAGAAAATATTATTTTTCTTTTGTTCATCATGCGTACAGATTTAGTATTTCCCTTTCCCCGTATATAAATTGATTGAGATCCATTTTTATTATATTTTCCGATAGTTTTTTATATTTTAATGGGTCAGTTATAAAAGTTTCAATGGCGGTTGCAAATGATTGGGCATCTGTGTTGGCAATCATTCCAGTAATGTTATTTTGAACATATTCTGGAAGTCCTCCTTGATTGGAAACGATAACAGGTGTATGTAAAGCAAGAGAAGTCATTACAACCCCACTTTGTGTCGCATCTCTGTATGGGCATACAATTAGTATTGATTTTTGAATAATTTCACAAATTTCAAAATTTGACAAGTGATTCAATACGAATTTTACATTATTAAATTTATATTTAGTAATTAACTTATCTCCAATTGAATTGTTATAAGGGGATCCTGCTATTATATATTTTGCAGTAGGGTATTTTATATTTAGAATTGCAATTGAATTTAGGAAAATATCAATCCCTTTATATTCAGATACTCGTCCTATAAAAGCTATGTAAATAGGTTTATTTTCATTTGTCTTCAAATAGTTTGAATAATAATCAAATGGTTTTAATTTTAAATTGATACAGTTTGCATTGGCATTATTTTTTTCTAAAAATTTTGATTTGCTATAGTTCGAAAAAGTTAC
>CANIMM010000009.1 GCA_947468255.1 Chitinophagaceae bacterium
AAGGACCAATGAAATCATAATCCCTGTTGAATGGAAAGAATAGATATTGACAGAGTAATAGAAATGGCTTGGGAAGACAGGACCCCTTTTGAAGCAATTGACATTCAATTCGGCTTGTCTGAAGCGGATACGATCAAGCTCATGCGCAGTGAACTGAAAAGAAACAGTTTCAATTTGTGGCGGCAGCGAGTAAACAGTGGCGTGAGTCAAAAGCACCTGGCAAAGAGAAGCGCTGATATTAGCCGCTTTAAATGCTCAAGGCAAAAGGCCATCTCAATGAACAAAATTAGCAAGCGATAAATGCTCGGTATATTTTAGGTCTTCCCCTTTTTTCTTTTACAGGCCTCACTGCAATACTTAACCTCCTCCCAGCAACGCTCCCATTTTTTTCTCCAGCTAAACGGACGTTCGCAGTGTAGACAAATTTTACTTGGAAAGTTTTCTTTTTTGATATTTTTCATTCCAGCATTTGTCTAAAGGTTAAGTTAATTCTAGCCTCCTTTACTTTGGTGCTTTTGGGTAAGGAGTGGAGCCAATGCCTTTGAATGGGGCCCTTCATTTCTAACAAGGAACCATTTTCTAGCAATATGGAATATTTTACCCCTTTCTGCTTGTGCTTAAATAAAAAATTCCTATTGGCCCCAATGCTTACGGATGCAATGGAGCTATCCGCTATTATTTCTTTCTCATTGTCTGCATGCCAGCCCATTCCCTCATTACCATCATGATAAAGGTTTAACAAACAAGCATTATATGTCTCCCCTGTATACGCTTCTACCGTTTTTTTTATTTCTAACAGCAATGGCGTCCAAGGAAAGGCGTTTTTGGTTTTGTTGGAATAAGTATACTCCATCAAATCGTTGGCATAAAAAGCCACTTTCCTTTTGGTGGTAATCGTTTTACCAAACATGATTACCACTTCGTTAACCCATTGAATACCGTTTAATAATTCATTGAAATAAGATTCTTTTTGTTCTTGGGTTAGGATATTTCCATAGTACACTGCTTCTCCGTCTTGTTGGATGATATAAGAAGATTGATTGACCATTATAACTGAGATTACAAAATCTGATTTTTTTAAAATTAGAAAATGTAATAACAATCTAACTGCATTTTTTGTTTAAAACAAAAACTACATAAATCGAATTAATCCAGTAAGCATTCAATGCTCAATGCCATTTAGAGCGATGACCATTGTAGGACCTATTCAACTAACACTCGAAAAGATTTGACATAGTTGAATTGATAAAACCCAAGCTGGTATTCCTGCAAAACCAGTTCTCACCTAATGAATCCAAGCTGCCCATAAAAGAAAAGGGGTCCAGATCATACGATCTGAACCCCTTTCATTGATTGTTTTGTATTAGTTACATTGGCATATCTGGCAATGTAAACCCATTGTGATAGGTATGCCTAATTAGCTCGGCAGCAAAATCTTTTGCCGATATGGATTCATTTCTGCTGATCCTTAATTTATCTTCATCGGTGATATTGGTAAAGTTCATATTAGGCCCATCCCAATGTAGCACTTTGTTCAAAGATTGAAGACGAACGGCAAGTACGCCCATCACCACCATTTCGTTGAATGGCCCTGACACGCTAAAGTCGGATGCAGACAAAATACGGCTTTCAGGACTCTCCTTACATGCTCTGATCCAATCTTCTTCGTGAGATACTTCAATACGACGAAGTGTTTTGGCTACATCTGGAACTCTACCTGAAAGTAGAATTGGATCTGTACCATATTCACCACATATCAATGAATCTTTCGAACCATGAAAAATAACGCCTGAATCTTGTTTTCTATCAGCAGGCCAGTTCATTGGGAATTCAGGCTTAAGTCCGCCGTCATACCAAGTTACCTTAACCTCAGGAAGATTAATTTTTACTCCTTTTGGTCTTTTACGTTCTGGATAAGTAAGATGAACAATCTGTGCATTTGGAGCACTATCAGGCATCAGCGGAGTTGAACTTCCGATTACATGCGTTGGATACTGCAACTTTAATGCGGTAAAAATTGGATGCATTACATGGCAAGCCATATCACCAAGGGCTCCCGTACCAAAATCCCACCAGCCACGCCATACCCATGGATGATATGCTGGGTTATAAGCACGCATCTTTGCAGGGCCGATAAATAGATCCCAATTCAAGGTTTCGGGAACTGCAACTGTTTCAGTTGGAACTTTTAAACCTTGTGGCCATATTGGACGATTGGTGTAAGCCTCCACACTTTTCACCTCACCAATCTCACCATTCCAAATCCACTCAGAAGCTAACCGCACACCTTCGGCTGAAGATCCTTGATTTCCCATTTGGGTGGCAACCTTATATTTTGCTGCAAGCTTAGTCAACAAACGCGATTCGTAAACAGAATGTGTCATTGGTTTTTGACAATACACATGTTTACCTAATGTGATTCCATGAGCAGAAGGACCGGCATGATTGTGGTCTGAGGTAGCAACCAAAATTGCATCAATATCCTTGGCCTTCTCATCAAACATCTTACGCCAATCTTTGTACTTAGCCGCCTTTGGATAAGTTTCAAAAACTTTAGGAACATTGTTTTTACCAACCCCCCAATCTACGTCGCATAAAGCAACAATATTTTCACCCGCCATGCGCTCCAAATTGCCTCTACCCATTCCTCCAATACCAATCCCCGCAATATTTAACTTGTCGCTGGGAGCCTTGTGACCTAATCCAGCAATTGCGTTAGAAGGGACAATCATAAAGCCCGCCGCTACCGCAGACGTCGACTTGATAAAGCCCCGCCTGGTAATGTTTCTTTTTTTACTCATTTTTTATTCAATTTTAGTTAGTGGTTTAAATAAATGAAGTTAGCCCCTTAAGGACCTATAAGCAAATTTTAAATTATAATGAAAGTTATGAATAATTAATTTAATCCCAATATTAGAAAGCTTTTTTTATATATTTTAAAAAAAAACATTTATACACTTATTACGAAACAACTATTGGAGATTATTTAGATATGATGAATAGGGGCAGCATCATTTGAGCAAAAGAAAAAAGGTCGCCCTAGAGCAAAGCGGGCCTTCAAAAGGAGTATTTCCAGGAGGAATGAAAGTTTTACTTTTACGCCCCCTGAAAACAAAGCATGAATTACTTGAAGAAAATAGGATGAATTATTTAACAGGTACCATTACCTCTAAATACTCCCAACTTAAAACAAACCCTTTATCGTTAATTGTATAAACTAATTTTTCATTGATCGTTTTTGATTTCTTTGTATTGGAAGACACACGGAATAGCTCCTTGGTTAAATCTAGCGTAGTGGTTCCATCATGATTCATTCCTGACTGACCAGTTTGAGAACTGAAAATAATTGACCAGTCTTTCTCTGTTGGAATAGCATAGATACTATATTTTCCTTTTGCAAGCTGATGACCTTCAATAGTAACCTCTTTATCCGTTTCAATTTGAGTTGCCGCATTTGCACCAGCTCTCCATAACTTATCAAAGGGTACTAAATCACCCCATATTTTTCTTCCTTTAACCGATGGACTTGAATAGGTGATTTTAATATTTGCACCGCTTTTTAAAGTACCGGTTGCAATTGCAGCAGGGCTTAATGGAGCAGCATTTTGGGCCATCACCATAGTTAGGGAACACATAACTGAAAGCGCTACCAATAAAGGCTTAATAAATAGTTTTTTTTTCATGGTTTGGTTTTTTTTGTAAAATAATCATTCTCGTTTATTCAATCTATTTTAAAGTAACATTCACTATAATTTATTACTGCTTATTTTACCATCAATTCATCTAAAGCGCCCACAAGCATATTTACATGATTTCTTGTACAGCTTTCCCCCATAAGTCCAACACGCCATATTTTTCCAGCAAAAACACCTAAGCCTCCACCTACTTCAATATTGAATTGATTCAATAAGTCAGCTCTAAGTTTTGCTTCATCCTGTCCTTCGGGTAAGTAAACAGCATTTAGGTTTGGTAATCGGTATTTTTCTTCCACTAGAAATCTAAATCCCAAGGCTTCTAGTTTATTTTTTAAATACTGATGCACTTCATTATGTCTTGCCCAACGATTCTCCAGCCCCTCATCCAACACCAAATTTAATGCCTCGTACATAGCAAAAATAGAAGAAACGGGTGCCGTATGATGATAGGCCCTTTTTGCACCTTCCCAATAATTTTTCACCATCGACAAATCAAAAAACCAACTTTGTACTTTCGTTTTTCTATTCTCCAAAACTTTCACCGCAGCTTCAGAAAAACTTATTGGCGACAATCCTGGAGGTGCACTAAGGTTTTTTTGAGAGCCCGTATAGATTGCGTCAATTTTCCAATCATCTACTCTTAATGGAACACCGCAATAGGAAGTAACCGCATCCACTACAAATAAAGCACCCGCCTCATGTACTAAATCACTAATTTCTTCTAATGGTTGTAAAGCACCCGTCGATGTTTCTGCATGTACCAATGCAACTAATTTTGGCTTAGGACATAGTTCAAGTGCTTTCTTTATTTGTGAAAGTTCGGTAATCTTGCCCCATTCAGTATCTACTTTATACACTTTGGCTCCCGCTCTTTCAGCAATATCAACCATCCTACCACCAAAAACTCCATTTACACAAATAATACATTCATCACCAGGTTCCAATAAATTCACCAGGCATGTTTCCATACCTGCACTAGCCGGCGCTGATACCACAAAAGTGAGCATATTCTTTGTGATAAATGTTTCCTGCACCATGGTTTTAATATTGTCCATCATTTGAACAAACTCAGGATCAAGATGTCCAATCAATGGCCTTGCCATAGCACTCAATACCCGCTGATGTACATCGGAAGGACCAGGACCCATTAACACTCTCTTTGAAGGATTAAAAGCGTAGCGCATGTTTTTGTTATTTTATTGTTATTAAGAAAAAAAATTATTGTGACACATCATCTAATAAGCTTAAAATAGATTCGTAATTCTTTCCAACTGCTTCCGACATAGCCATCTCACAAGTTACAGAAGAGGAATAATATCCATCATATTCTTTTTGATTTACTTCAAGCGCTTCTATTTTGGATGCAGCATTTGTTAACTGAGGATAAAAAAAGCCCCTATCCCCTGCCATTCCGCAACATCCGGAGAATATAGGAATATCAGTCTTGACAGCACAAGCTTTTCCGATAGCCCGTAAATTAGCCATAGAACCCATTTTAGATACAGAACAAACCGGATGAAAAACGATATTCTCTTTAGGCTTTATGATGGTTAAACGAGGCAATAAATTTTCAGCAGCAAAATCTATTACATCGATAAAATTCATTTTATCATAACGGATTTTATTTTCATCCGTCAAATATTTTCGATAGGTTTTAATGGTTTGTGTGCAACTGGTAAGGTCCAATACAACTGCAATTTTTCCTTCATTAGAAAGATTCCATAGCTTTTCAGTAGTTGCATTGGCCGTTAATTTAAAAGCGTCAGAAAATCCTTTTGAAGAAAAAATTTGACCACAACAGGTACCATTGATCTTTTCTGGAATAACAATATCGATCGAAGCTTTTTTACACAATGATAAAAATTGGGTGCTAATATCTCCACCCATCACTCTGGAAATACAACTAGAAAAATAGATTACCTTCATATCTGCCATTTCAGATTTGGTAGAATAAAGCTTTTTACTGGGTTTTCTAATTTGATTCGACCAAAGCGGCATTCCTGGAATTACTTTTTTTAACCCGCCGGTTAAATTTTTCATGAACAACTTTCCAAACACTGCATTTAGAAATAAAGCTATGCGAAGCAAAAAACGAGTAGCTAATTCAAAAATAATAAAATTCTTGGCTACCTTACCTGCAATCCATTTTTGAAAACCAGCATGATTTTCATTTCTCAATCTTTTTATTAGATCTCCGGTATTGATATCTACTGGGCAATTATTAGCACACAAGCCATCCACAGCACAGGTTTCCATCCCATCATAATAATAATCTTTTAATAAGGAAGCTCTGATTAATGTATCACCCGATTCTTCCAATCGTTTCATGGCACGACGAACACCGATACGGCGTCTGGGCGTAAGCGTCAAATCACGACTGGGGCAACTCTGTTCACAAAAACCACACTCAATGCATTTGTCAACTTCTTCTTCCACAACCGGCATTACTTTCAAATTATGAATATGCGTCAATTTATCTTCAGTAATTATTATTCCGGGATTTAGAAGGTTGGTTGGATCAATGATATTTTTCAACCTTTTCATAATCTGGTAAGCAACTGTACCCCATTCTTTTTCAATAAAAGCAGATATCGCTCTGCCTGAGCTATGTTCTGCTTTTAAGGCGCCGTCATATTTATTTAATACCAGATCAAACAAGTCATTATTGAATTTTTCGTACCGGTCGATATCTTCCTTTGAAAAAAAGCTTTGAGAAATAACAAAATGAAGGTTTCCATCCTTAGCATGACCAAAAACAATCCCATTTTCATAATTGTATTTTTCAAAAAGCTGCTGAACATCCAGTACCGCCTCCCCTAATCTTTCAACAGGAAAAGTAAAGTCCTCCATTAATGCAGAGGTTCCTCTTGCTCTCATCCCTGCTACAGAAGGATACATCCCTTTGCGAATTTTCCACATGATGGCTTGCTCACTTTCATTTTGTGTAAAGTTGGGAGCAACGAGTAAGGGCAATTTTGAAAAAACCAGTTTGCTATTTTCAAATTTCTCAAGCAGTCTTTCAGGAGTAGTTTCTTGAAACTCACAAAGTATTGCCGAAGCCTCTGCGGGTAATTGCTTTAACAGCGCTGGAACACCAGGCATTTCTTCTACCGACCGCAAGGAGGGTCTGTCCATAAATTCCAATGCAGCAGCGCCTGTATTGATTAAATCGCTAATTGCATTACAAGCTACTTCGGGATTTTCAAAATAAAGCATTCCTGTCATTTTGCAAGGTAAATCAGGTACTGTATTTAATACCGCCTCTGCAATAAATGCCAATGTTCCTTCGCCACCAATAATCAAATGTGTTAAAATATCGAGTGGCCTTTCAAAATCAACAAATGCATTCATGCAATAGCCTACTGTATTTTTTTGCAGGTACTTTTTTCGAATTCGATCAAAAAGAATTTGGTTACTTAAAATCTCTTTTCTCAAATTCACAATCTCGTTAAAAATATCAGCTGCCGCTGATTCAAATCTTATATGGTCTTCCGCTAGCTCAGAATTAAAAACCATTCCATTTGGCAAAACAAATGTCATCGATTGTAAGGTGTGATAGGAATTATGGACAACACCGCAGCACATCCCACTTGAATTATTGGATAAGATGCCACCCATCATGGCCGCATTGATAGAAGCCGGATCCGGACCTATCTTTCTGCCATATTTCTTAAGTGAATGGTTTACGTTAGCGCCAATTACTGAAGGTTCTACCCGAATGGTTGCTCCATTATTTTCGGGAACTACTTTTCTCCAATAATTACTCAGATCAACAAGAATTCCATCGGTGATTCCCTGCCCAGAAAGACTGGTACCACCAGCACGGAATGTAATTGGGATATTTTGATGATGAGAAAATTCAAATACTTTTTTTATTTCCCCAACAGAAACCGGTTGTACAATCGCCCTAGGTAATAAATAAAAATGACTGGCATCACTAGCAAATGCATACCGATCTATCCACCTCATTTTAACCCTTTCTTTTGGTAAAATATTAACCAAAGCAATTTCTAACTCATCCATATTTTCTTAAATTATCTTTTAGCTACCAGCTGCATTCGTTTATCATTCAGTATTTGATTTCCTTGTTGCAATTTCACTTTATTGATCCTATTGGCAAAGCTTTTAGAAAAAGGCTTAATTCAACGACTTTTCAAAATTAGCACTAATCATCCATTGTTCATTCATCGATAAATAGCTTAATAAATTATAGCTCTACTTTAAAGATTAAATAAAATCAACTTGATTTTTTATTGATAGCCAAGGGTAATATAATTAATAAAACTGCCAAGGCTAATATCGATAAATACCAACAACCCTGATTAATATTATTAGGTATGTCTAACTTATTAGATGAACCCACAACAACTATTTTTTGATAAGATGGCACAATCCATTTCATTACGTAGACTTGCAAACAGGTCAATACACAAATGATAAAGAGCATGAAAAAACTATGTTTAAAAGTAAATCTAAATAGATCTGACTCTTTACCTATAAGCCCTACTGCAGCCGCTCCAACTGCTATAGACTGAGGTGAAATCATTTTACCAGTCACGCCACCCGAGGCATTTGCACCGACAGCAACTACTGGGTCAAATCCCAAGGTAGTAGCGGTACTTGATTGGATTTTGCTAAATAATGCATTTGCGGATGTATCAGATCCGGTAAGGAATACGCCTAACCAACCTAATATTGGAGAGAAGAAAGGGAATAATGCACCGGTACTTGCCAACGCAAAAGCCATCGTAATAGACATGCCAGAATAATTGGCTACAAAAGCATATCCTACAATCGAAGCAATCGTAATGATTGGGAATAGCAATTGTTTTAAGGTAGCACCAAAGATTTTTATACTCTCTTTAAAAGAAATACCAATCAAGGGAATAGAAAGCAAGGTAGCCAATACCACTGCCGAACCTGAAGCTGATAGATAATTAAAATCAAACGCTTTGATGGCTAATACGCTTCCATCTGGTTTCAGAATTGAACCGTCTAATCCTGGAATTTGGAATTTGGTGAACCCTATTGAATTCAATACCTCTTTTACCGGCTGAAGTCCCCATGCAACGATGAATAAGGTCATAATGATAAAAGGTGACCATGCCCTTAGTATTTCTAAAGCAGGATGTTTTACAGTTGAATCAAGTTGTACAGCAGGTTCTTCTTTAAATCTCCAAATAGTTTTTGGTTTCCAATATTTTAATAAAAACAACAAGCAAAATATGGAAGCGAGGCCAGCTAATACGTCCGGCAGCATGGGACCCATATAATTCGAAGTAAACCATTGAACAAAAGCAAATGAAACGCCTGATACGATAATCGCCGGTAGCACTTCTACTGATTTTTTAAAGCCAGACATTAACACGACCAAATAAAGAGGGAGTAGTAAAGATAAAATAGGTAGCGTACGACCTACCATCTGAGAAATCGCTAATTCAGGAATATCTGACATACGGGAAGCCATCAATATTGGAGTACCTACAGACCCAAAAGCTACAGGTGCGGTATTGGCAATCAAACATAAGCCTGCAGCATATAGCGGGTTAAAACCAAGACCGACTAACATAGCGCCAGATATCGCTACAGGCGCCCCAAAACCTGCAGCACCTTCTAAAAAGGCGCCAAATGAAAATGCAATCAATAATGCCTGCAATCTTCGGTCCGGGGTTATCGAAGCCATAAAATCTTTGATAATTTCAAACTGTCCACTCTTAACAGTTACATTAAATAAAAAAACGGCTGAGATAATAATCCAACAAATAGGGAACAAGCCATATAATGCTCCATGTAAAGTACTCAACATGACTAACTGAATGGGCATATGATAAGTAACCACAGCAATCAACATTGCACTGATCAAAGCCAGTAAGCTAGTGATATAGCCTTTCATTTTTTTTAACAATGACCAGAAGATAAAAATAACAGGCATCGAAGCAATCAATGCTGAAACGATAATGTTTTTATAAGGATCGATAATTTGGTTCCAAGGCATTTATTAAAATTTAAATTGAACGAATGATATATGTCTCAATCTAGTAAAACCTACATTTTGCAAACTGAAAGTCACATTTTGATTGTGCAACTTAAAGATACCATAGTTTATAAAACCCAGGCAAATAATTTATTTTATTTACATTTTTTTAAATCATTTTCAAATAATGTGTTGGGCTGTTGTAAAAATTACTAAAAGAAATTTCTAATTTTTGTCCTGGAAATGGCACACAAAAATACGTTGGACTCCTAAATTGTTCTTGAGTATTCATGCCGTTGACAATCATAGGAACAATATGATGAAGAAAGTAAAAATAAAAAAAGCTGACTTAGTAAAAATGGCTATTGGCTGATTTTAAATAACAATTTTCAGATAATAGCGAACAGTTAAGGGAAATTCAAATGAATCAAAACTGGTAATTATGAATTGATAATTATTCACTTTCTCAAGTATCCCAATCTTTTTTTCTCCTCCATTCGTTCGATGGCGTACCTAAGCAAGGTTCGGGGCATTTTTTGAAGATGCTCATCCAAGAATTCTTCGAGTGCCAATTCATCTCTTTTGCCCACTTCTCGCAACATCCATCCGCATGCTTTGTGCATAAGGTCGTGCTTATGCGAAAGGAACTTTTCGGAAAGTTTAAAAATATCCGAAAATTGACCATTTCTAATAAATTCAAAGCAAGAAACTACCGCCACCCGCTCCGACCATAAATGCCCAGATTCAGCTAAATCGTAGAGAATTTGACGATCTTTGTGTAATAAAAATTTTCCCAAAAGTTTATACGCAGAACAATCAACCAAATCCCAATTATTGATTTGGCGAATATTCTTTAAGTAAAATTCAATAATTCCCTGTTGCTGAATGGGAGAAGATTTCGGGAATTGTGCTACCAAAACCAACAAGGCCGCAAAGCGTAATTCATGGATTTTATCATTGATAAGTTCTTGAACATTGGCCATATTAGTATATTTCCAATGCTCTTTTACCAATGCTTGCACTTGCGGATTTGACAATCCAATAAAAACGTCGCCTTCCCCGTACTCTCCTTTTCCAGTTTTAAAGAATCGAGCGGTTTGGATTGCTCGCTCAGGGTTTTTGAGTTGAAGGAGGGCTTGTTTGAGGGATATTTTCATGAAAAAAAATAGTGATTTGTTAGAAAAGTAATAATCCTAACTATCTTTAATTCAGATAGAATTATTTCGCCAAAATAAAACATAACATAGCTTTAAATCGCTTCGAAGCAATGTTTTCAATAATGTACTTGCCCACCAAGTTGATTCCAGTATTGACTCTAACCCTGTTTCGGTAAATGCAGCCAACTTGCCCTTTCGTGAAACAAAATCACTAACAATTTTTAAATTTTTCACCCTGCATCTAAATCGCAATGTCCACCACGGCCAAAATCGCCATAATTATCTCCCCCACTAAATCTACAAAATCATTACCAGGGTAGCGTTCTAAATAGTTCTCTTCTGTTCCATTATTATAAAAAGCCAATAATTATTTCTCTGGCACGAATAGCACCGCGTCTGCAACTATAATTCCATCCGCATTTTTATTAGAGATCTCGACATAGGCATTTTTTCCTTTTGGCAATTTGCAACTCCCCAATGATACCCATTCGCCTGCTGTTTGACCTATCACCTGCACTTCAGAGCGTTTAATGATTTTGTTAGTAGCTTGCTTCCCATCAAAAATAGTAACCTGGGTCTGCTCAGAACCATTTTGCAATTTTGGATAATACGTATAAATATGATAGCTACCCTCTTTCATTATTTGAGGTATAAACTTTACATACTTAGCAGTTTGAGAACGTGAGCTGTCTGTTAAAAAACTAGGCCCATAACCTCCATTTTTACCAAAACCCCAGTCCCCTTTAATGACAATGCTAGCTGTATCCGCATTGTCCACCAAAATCTCTGGTATACTATTATTAGCGTATGGGTTAGTGGTAAGAATATGTTGTAACTGGCTAACATTTACTTCTTGTACCGATTTTTTATTGTCGATTGAAAGACTAGCAGCAACTGCTGAAGACTGAGCCAGCACCATAAATACTGGCTCCATCCTGATTGAACCGTAGGCGATATGGGTAGCCGATAAACAAACCGGAACTAATAAATTTTTACATTCTTTTTTTTGAGGTATAATAGATCGGTAAGATATTGGATAGGGATCAAATCCCCCTACCTGAACATCCCCTTCATTTTTAACCATTCCATTCACAACAATTCGCTGGCAGTTATGTGAATCCATTGTGTAGGCTGCTAGCCCTATTCCATCCTTTACCAATTCTTTGCCTTCACAATTTGCTTGTGACATAACATATTCACCCACCATCCTTCTTGTTTCGCGTACATACATTTGAGGTGTCCAGTTATTATTTTCAATGTATTCATCCTTAGGATACCCCCACTGAAGCATTTCATTTCGAAGGTGCAAGGGCATTCGAGGATCATGCCCTATAAAATAAAAAAATCCTTTTACATAATTATCATGCGCCTTTTGTATTTCAATTCTTTTATTGTAATCTGCTTCTGGATAATCCCAGTTTTCTCCAATCATATCTGTTGAAAAAGCACCATTATTATTGATATCGGTTTTATTATTGGGCATCAGACTTAAAGCCATCATTCCGCCAATGTTTTTTACAGGCTTCTTCTCGAGTACCCGCAGTAATAATTCATATCTATCAGGATTGTAATCATCCGGTTGGGTAATAGCAATCCTGTTGCTGGGATTATTGGTAAAACAAACCCGAATATTGTAAGTCTGCACTTTTTTATCGCCGGAGCCAGCTGGAGCTAAACTACCATTGCTTATACCCCACACCAAACCACTTTCTTTTTTTCCAGGAATTTTAAAAGGATCTATCCCATCAGGAAATTGATGTTTATCTTTTAGTTGAACTCCGTTATAGGTTTCATTATAATCGCTGTTAGATTCTCGTCCAACAGAATAGGAAACCCCTGATTTGGCCATAAGATCCCCTTCATAACTGCAGTCGATAAACATTTTAGCCCTTATAATGCGATTGGTAGAATTGCTAGGTTGAATTGCATTCTCAACAGTAATTGTTTTTATAACACCCTCTGCGGAATGAAGAGCAATTAGTCGATGATGATACATCACTTTTATATTGGCATCTTTTATATACGCTTCGAACAACTCTTTTGCTACATGAGGTTCAAATGTCCACTGTTCAAATTTTCCGTAATGTTGACCAATGCGCCTATAAAAATCAAGTGATAGCCCCTTAACTGCATATTTGTTACCGATATCTGTTTGGCCTAGCCCTCCAGTAGTTACCCCCCCTAAACGGCCACCTGGCTCAATTAAGATGACAGTTTTACCCAATTTTTTGGCAGTATACGCTGCAATAACACCGGCAGATGTACCTCCATAAATACAGATGTCAACATTGTCAACATCCTTAACTTGTGCTTTAGCAGGCATCTCAATCAGTATCATTAATAATACTACTAATTGCGCTATTTTGTATTTATTCATATTAATAATTAAATAATATATTATTATGTTAAGCCTTTGTTTTCAAAAATAAGGAGAATCACAAGTAAACTGCCCATCCGAAACTAAGATCCTTTAGACATAGTAAAGGAAAACTTCGCTTTGTTAAAAATAAGGATTTTAATTATTCTCGACTAGATTTTCCAGTCTTGGTAAGAATGCCTAATTTACCTCCCTGAAAAGTACCATTAGAAGTGCTTTTGAAAATTAAAAATAGAATGAAAAAAATATTAGTATCCTTTTTATTGTTCAGTGGAAGTATTGCAATAGGCTATACGCAAACTATTAAAGAAATTTGGCTGGATGATCTGGTCATTCAGAAATATTCTGAAGGAATTCCAGGAGTGAATGCAAAACAAAATGCTGGTGGTGAACCGATTACTATGGTTAAAAATACCTACCAGCGTGGAATTGGTGTGCAGTCTACCAGTGTATTGTCCTTTTTTTTGAAAGGAAATGCAACCGGATTTTCAGCGACTGTAGGGGTAGACGATTTGGGTAATAGAATTCTTTCTCATCAATTTTATGTATTGGGGGATGGTAAAATATTATTTGAAAGTGGCGTAATGAAATGGGGGGATTTCCCCAAAAAGGTACAAGTTGATCTAAGTGGTATTCAAAGGATGGGTTTATTGGTGATGGTTGAGGACCAGGGTTATACTAAAGTGTATACTAACTGGGCAGATGCAAAAATTGCTATGAAGGGTGATGCATTGCCACTAACTACCCCCAATTTGGACGAAAAGTATATATTGACGCCCCCTTCGCCGCAAACTCCGAAAATAAATTCAGCAAAAGTTTTTGGTGCTACAGCTGGCAACCCATTTTTATATACCATTGCTTCAACCGGTGCAAAGCCCATTCGTTTTTTTGCTGATCAATTACCCACAGGGCTTTCCCTTGATCCTGAAACTGGAATTATTTCAGGAAGGGTGAATCAGCGGGGTAATTATTTAGTTGTGGTAAGGGCGAAAAATAAATTCGGCGAAGCTAAAAAAGAACTTCGCATTAAGATTGGCGATACCATTTCACTCACCCCACCCATGGGTTGGAATGGTTGGAACTCTTGGGCTAAAGTGATTGATGGAGAAAAAGTGTTAGCTTCTGCAAATGCGCTGATTAGCAAAGGGCTCAAAGATCATGGATGGAATTATATTAACATAGATGATGCATGGCAAGGCAATAGAGGAGGTAAGTTCAAGGGCATGCTAGCCAATGAAAAATTTCCGAATTTCAAAAAAATGATCGATGACATTCATGCTATGGGCTTAAAGTTGGGTGTATATTCATCGCCCTGGATTACTAGTTATGCCGGCTATATGGGTGGGTCCTCCAATTTTGAAAATAGTGATTTTCCAGATTCAATTAAAAACAATAAAAGAGCATTTCGATATATTGGAAAGTACCGATTTGAAACCAATGATGCCTTACAACTGGCCGATTGGGGTGTTGATTTTTTGAAATATGATTGGCGGATAGAAGCGAATTCTGCACAACGAATGTCTGCCGCATTAAGATCTTCCGGAAGAGATATTATTTTCAGTTTGTCAAATTCAGCCCCTTTTAGCAACGTGGAAGAATGGGGTAAAATCTCGAACATGTACCGAACTGGGCCAGATATCAGAGATAGTTGGCTGGGACTTTATCACTGCACTTTTAAACTGGATAAATGGGGTCCGTATGGTGGTCCAGGACATTGGAATGATCCAGACATGATGATTCTTGGAAATGTAACTACCGGTACAGAAATGCACCCTACCCGACTCACCCCCAATGAGCAGTACAGTCATATTAGTCTATTCGCTTTATTATCCGCTCCACTACTCATTGGCTGTCCAATTGATCAACTGGATGCATTTACTTTGAATCTTTTGACCAACGATGAAGTCATATCAATTAATCAAGATCCATTAGGATCATCTGCAAGATTGATTTCGGATGAAGATGGAATACAAACCTGGTTTAAAAAAATGGAAGATGGATCCTACGCAGTTGGATTTTTTAATACCGATAATTTTGGCAAAAATCCAGCTTCCTATTTTCGCTGGGGTACTGAAAAACCAAAAAATTATACTATTGAATTATCAAAACTTGGATTAAAAGGCAACTGGAAAATAAGGGATGTTTGGAGACAAAAAGATGTACCCTCAGCCAAGGGAGTCATCAACACAATGATTCCTTATCATGGGGTAAGTTTGTATTCTATTCAACCCATACGATAAAAATGTTAAACCAAATTTTCACTACAAATTAATTTACAATCTCATGATAAAAAATAAACACGCCAAACTATTTGTAGGTTTTTTTCTGTTTTTGATGCAGCATTCATTTGCACAAAATGATCTCAGTCAATTGCCGCCTTTGCTGGTATCACAAAACGGAAAGTCCATTTCAACCAAAGAACAATGGGAGAAGACACGTCGACCTGAAATCAAAGATATGTTTGAGTTACAGATGTATGGAAAAGTGCCAGGCAAGTTAAAAATTGCATCGGTAAAAATCCTTGAAATGGATAACCAAGCGCTCAATGGAAAGGCTATTCGAAAACAGGTTCGGTTAACATTCAAAGGCAATGGAAAAGAGCTTGCTGTTGAAATGTTGATGTATTTACCAAAAGGAAAAAAATCTTTTGTAACATTTCTTGGATATAATTTTAACGGAAATCACAGTACCATCAGCGATACATCCGTACATATTGCTAAAGCCTGGAATGGCCCATCTAAGCCACGAAGTGCGGAATCTGCTAGATGGCCAATTGAAACTATTATCCAGTCAGGATGTGGGGTAGCTACGATGTATTATTGGGATATTGCTCCTGATAGAAATGATTTTACTATCGGTGTTTATCCATTATTGTACAAGCAAAATCAATTGAAACCTGCCGATGATGAATGGGGAGCACTTGCAGCATGGGCTTGGGGTTTATCACGTGGGTTAGATTATTTAGAAACGGATAAAAATTTGGATGCAAAAAAGGTGATTGTGATCGGACACTCCCGATTGGGTAAAGCTTCACTTTGGGCTGGGGCTTTAGACCAACGATTTGCAGGTGTTATTTCCAATTGTTCGGGTAGTGGTGGTGCAGCTATTTCAAGAGGCAAAGAGGGAGAAACCATTACGAAATTGAATGCTAATTTTCCAATGTGGGCATGTGGTAATTTTAAAAAATATAGCAACAACGAATCAGCCTTACCTTTTGACCAGCATATGCTACTTGCCATGATTGCACCTCGTCCACTCTATGTGGCCAGTGCGTCTGAAGATCTCTGGGCAGATCCTAAGAGTGAATACTTGTCTGCTTTTTACGCAAGCGATGTATATAAACTGTATGGATTAAAAGGTATTGAAACCAACGTTTTTCCGAAGGTGGAGGATCCAATTATTGGCCAGGTATCCTACCATATTAGAAATGGGAAACATGATATTCTATTATATGACTGGAATAATTACATCCAATTTGCTCATCAATTAATAAAATAATCTGCTTTTTGTAAGAATGCTTGAAAAATCAAACTAGATAAGGCAAAAGGGAGAAATTATGTGTGATATTTACAAGTAGTTGGCTTTTTCTACGTCTTAATAAAAACAAATTCAACGAATCAATGATGCTATTAAAGATTGTGCTAATTTTAAAATAATTATTAAATCACTGTTATATGAAAAGAAAAGAATTTATCAAAGCCAGTTCAGCTACTTTGGCTGCAGTGGCAGGTTGTGCAATTATTCCCTCCTATGTGTTGGGCAAATCTTTTGGACACGTTGCACCCAGCGATAAGGTGAATGTGGCTTGCTGCGGAATCGGCAATAGAGGTGGGGATGTACTCAACGCTTTGTATAAAACCGGATTAGCTAATATTGTTGCCATTTGTGATGTGGATATGGGTGCACCTCAAACCCTTGAAAACATGCAGAAATTCCCTAATGCTCGGCGCTTTCAGGATTTCCGCGAAATGTTTGATAAAATGGGCAACGAGTTTGATGCCATTTCAGTTGGTATCCCAGATTTTTCCCATTTCCCTGTTGCCATGTTGGCAATGTCACAGGGTAAACATGTGTACGTGGAAAAACCAATGGCACATAGTTTTCATGAAATTGCGCTGATGATGAAGGCGCAGAAAAAACACAAGGTGGCTACACAGATGGGGAATCAAGGACATTCTGAAGAAAATTATTTTCAATTCAAAGCATGGACAGAAGCGGGTATCATAAAAGATGTTGAAAAAATCACTTGTTTTATGAACAATGGACGCCGTTGGCATGGAATGAAAGTGTCTGATTTTCTTCCATCACAACCTATTCCTGCTACGTTGGATTGGGATAAATGGCTTTCTACTGCGCAGTTTAAAGATTTCAATAAGGGATATATTAATGGAGATTGGAGATCCTGGTTTGAGTTTGGTAATGGCGCTTTAGGTGATTGGGGTGCACATATTTTTGATACGGCCCATCAGTTTTTAAAGTTGGGATTACCTACCGAAGTGGATCCAACTTATATGGAAGGACATAGCACACTGATATTTCCGCAGGGATCTACCCTAGTGTTCAAATTTCCAAAACGCGGCAATATGCCGGCTCTAGAACTCAGCTGGTATGATGGCTTTAACAACAAACCACCCCTCCCCGATTTTTATGGCGAACCTATACGCGCTAAAAATATTCCACCCCCAACTGCTGGAAACACCAAAAGGTATCCAGGCAAAGTTATTTATGGAAAAGACCTTACTTTCAAAGGCGGCTCGCATGGCTCAGCACTGGAAATTATCCCTTCCGAAAAAGCCAAGGATATGGCATCTTCGCTACCAGTAGTACCAGAGAGTCCATCCAA
This sequence comes from Chitinophagaceae bacterium, assembly GCA_947468255.1. Lineage (GTDB taxonomy): Bacteria > Bacteroidota > Bacteroidia > Chitinophagales > Chitinophagaceae > Ferruginibacter. The sequence goes on from CANIMM010000009.1 coordinate 18,047, forward strand.
CCATTTTGCCAATTTCCTTAAAGCATGTAAAGGAGAAGAAAAATGTCGATCTTCTTTTGATATAGCGGGTCCTTTAAGCCAGGTGATGGCGCTGGGTGTATTGGCACAAAGACTTAATACCAAACTTATTTTTGACAGCCATTCCAATAAAATAACCAATAGTTCGGTGGGCAATGAATTACTGTTTGGACCTCCACCAAGAAAAGAATGGGAGCAATTTTACAAAATGTAGTCCCTATATAATTTTTATACACAATTGGACCGATAGATAAAATCCATCTGATTTATTTATCGGTCCTTTTTTCAACTAGATTACTATCGCTTAATCCATTTTTTTAATCTCTTACAATTTTTGGCATATTCAGCAAAATAAATTCAACCTTTCAATTCTACAATAAAAAATGCTTATGAAAACATTGCTTCTTTCAATTAGTTTATTAGTGAGTTTTTTATCCTACGGACAGCAGAATAACCTTACACTTTGGTATACCAATCCAGCCCAAAAATGGACCGATGCGTTGCCTGTGGGAAATGGCCGATTGGGCGGCATGGTATTTGGCGGCGTTCAGCAAGAACGCATTCAATTAAATGAAGAAAGTGTTTGGGCAGGTTCGCCCGTAAATAATAACAACCCCGGTGCAAAAGCGCATCTCAAAGAAATACAAACAGCCATATTCAATGGTGATTATAAATCAGCGAGGGATCTGTCAAATAAATATTTAGTAGGCACTCCACCAAATGTCAGATCCTATCAGCCTTTAGGAGATTTGCGTATTAATTTTCATTGGAAAGGAGAAGCAACCAATTATAAACGTTCTTTAAATATCCAAACAGGAATTGCTAAAACCGAATACAAGATTGATGGCAATACTATTGTACAAGAAGTTTTTGTATCCGCTCCCCAAAATATAATGGTCATTTCTATTCAATCTGAAAAACCATTTGATGCCGATATGCTATTGTCTCGTCAATTTAATGCAGAATACGAAACAGGCGGAAATAAAAAAAGAAAAACAGATGGCATTTCGTTAGGTAAAAATGATTATCAAGTTCAAAATGGCTTAGCCTATTATACTGGTCAAATCGTTGACCAATATTCAGCGATGAAAGGACCAGGGGGTAAGCATATGCGCTATGCGGCAGCTATGAAAATTATTTCAAATTCTGGTGTTCAATCACCGATGCTGTCAGATACTGCAACCGGCTTTCAACTAGTGGGTACAAAAAAGCTGGTCATTGTATTAACCGGTGCAACAGATTATAATATCGACAAACTAGATATGGACAGTTCGATCAATCCATTGACTACTTGCAAACAAATTATTGCAAAAGCGAGTAGCTACAATATTGCATCACTCAAGCAAATGCACATTCAAGATCATGGGTCTTTTTTTGACAGGGTGTCTTTTTCATTAGGAGAGGATATCAACAATCAATATCCAACCGATGAAAGATTAGCTCGTTTGCGTGAGGGGAAAATAGACAACGGCTTAATTGCTCTATACTATCAATATGGCCGCTACTTATTAATGGGCTCTTCCAGAAAACCAGGCAGGTTGCCTGCTAACCTTCAAGGGATTTGGAATGATTTATACGATGCGCCTTGGAATGCAGATTTCCATACCAATATCAATTTACAAATGAATTATTGGCCTGCTGAAACTGGTAATTTATCTGAAACCTCTGTAGTGTTAGCCAAGTTCATGGAGAAATTAATGGTTCCTGGCGGTGTTACTGCTGCTGAAACCTACGGCGCCAAAGGATGGACGCTCCATCATTTAACCGATCCATTTGGGCGTACAGGCGTGATGGATGGAGTTTGGGGAATCACCAGCATGGATGGCCCTTGGATGACGCTGCCTGTTTTTGATCATTTTGAATTTACTGGAGATACCAATTATTTACGCACCATTGCTTATCCAATGATGAAGGGATCTGTACAATTTGTACTTGATTTTTTAGTACCCTCTCCAGAAGGTTATTTGGTAACCAATCCCTCGCATTCTCCTGAGAATTCTTTTTTTGTTCCTAATACCAACAAAAAAGAGAAATCACAAATGACCTATGCCCCAACAGTTGATATGCATATCATTAATGCATTGTTCAATAATTTTACTAGAGCTGCATCCATTTTGCAAGTAGATAAATCATTGTCTGATCAAGTTACTGCTGCACAGAAAAAGTTGCCGCCCATCAAAATTTCTCCTCTAGGAACTATCCAAGAATGGATTCAAGATTTTGAAGAAACAGAACTAGGGCATCGGCATATATCACATCTATTGGGTCTGTACCCACTTGATTTAATTTCTCCTAAAGATCCGGCAATTTTTGAAGCAGCTAAAAAAACACTTGAAAGAAGATTATCCAATGGTGGCGGTCATACAGGCTGGAGCAAGGCATGGATTGTTAGTTTGTATGCAAGATTGCTAGAACCAGAAAAAGCTTTGGAAAACCTGAATGGTTTGCTTCGAAAAAGCACCCTAAATAATTTATTTGATACACATCCACCCTTTCAAATAGATGGCAATTTTGGTGCTGCTGCAGCTATTGCAGAAATGGTAATGCAATCTCAGAATGACGAAATAAATTTATTGCCAGCCTTGCCGAAAGCTTGGAACGAAGGCGCTATGCACGGCTTACGTGCACGAGGCGCTTGTACAGTTAACCTAGATTGGTCGGCTGGTGAATTAACCAAAGCAACCATACAATCAAGCAAAGGCGGCACCTATCATATTCGCTATAAAGCGTTAACCAAAACAGTAACGCTCAAACCAAATCAAACCATTACCCTGAACAATCATTTTAATTAATATTTTTTCGATAATACTTCATTCATGAAAAGAATTGTCTACCAATTAGTCATTTTTTTATTCGCTATCAATGGCTTTATAATAGCACAAAACAAATTGGTTAAACCCCCAGTAAAATTGAATGTGAATTGGGCGAAGTATTTGGCACAACACGATCTATTGTGGGACGAAGTTCCAAAAGATTATTTTGCAGGTGCATTTGTAGGCAATGGATTGCTGGGAACCATTTTATTTAAGGATGAACTCGACTCGAATACACTTCGATTTGAAATTGGCAGAACCGATGTATACGATCACCGAACTACTTCACCGAGTGCCTATGAAACGAGCCGTTTGCCCATCGGGCAATTATTGCTTAAACCACTTGGAGTAATTACGCATGTAAAACTGCGCAATGATCTTTGGAATGCCGAAATCAGGGGAGAGCTAACCACTACAGAGGGAACGATTTCTTTTAGATGTTTTGTTCCCTCAGCAGAAGAACTCATCGTGGTTACCATGAAAACCACTGGGAAAGAACAGCAGGCGAAATTTTCATTTCGTCCACAGTTGGCTCAAAGTGCTAGGTATATTGCCAAACGAGCAATGGGCTTAGAATTAAATGTAGCCTATCAACAAAATCCGGCTTTCAAAACAGCGGTCGTTGAAAAGATTGAAGTGGTAACACAACCGCTATTAATGGGTGATGATTACGCTACCGCCTGGTCGGATACAAAACAATCGGATGGATCAAGAACTGTTTTGGTAACAGTTGCCAATCGTTGGGGTAAATATAGAAAGCCTGCAGCAGGTTCTGCAATGGATGCAGTAGCAACGATAAAAGCTGGTCAGCAAAAATCAATACCCTTGATGGAACTTGCGCATCGTCAATGGTGGCATAAGTATTATCCAGCCAGTTTTGTTAGCATTCCCGATGCACATTTAGAAAGTTTTTATTGGATTCAATTATATAAGCTAGCCAGTGCTACACATCCCAACAGACCCGTCATTGATTTGCTGGGTCCTTGGTTCAAACCCACTGCCTGGCCATTGCTTTGGATGAATTTAAATGTGCAGCTTACCTATTACACATTCGGAATAACCAATCATTTAGATCTAGAGAATAATTTATATCAATTATTGGAAAGGCATAAAGACCAGATGATTGCCAATGTACCGAAGGAGTTTCAAAATGATTGCGCAGGCATTACCAATCCAGTAGGATATGATGATTTGTATAATCCCATTTTTATATCCACCGATCCAAAAAATGATAGAGGATTAAATATTATTGTACTTCCTTGGTTAATGCAAATGTATTACCTCCACAATCGGCGCAGCATGGACGATATCCAACTGAGAGATAGTGTCTACCCTCTTTTGCGCCGTGCCTTTAATGTGTACCTTAGAATTCTTCAACTGGGTGAGGATGAATTATACCATATTCCATTTACCTATTCGGATGAATATGGCAATGCCAAAGAAACAAGCCTGAATATCGCACTAGCTCGCTGGGGCTTTAAAACCCTGATTGAAACCGCTGAGCGTTTAAAAATACAAGATACCCTGCTGCCAAAATGGAAATGGACGCTATCTAAAATGGCCGATTACCAAACGGATGAAAATGGTATTATGGTAGGAAAAGATTTACCCTTTGCCAAACCGCATCGACATTACAGTCATCTGTTTTCAATTTTCCCATTGTACGATATGAATATCGACAATGAGCCTAATCGAATACCATTGATGAAAAAATCAATTCAGCATTTTACCGATTTAGATGGGGACAATTGCATTTATAAGTTTTCAGGCGCTTCTTCTTTATGGGCTTCCATTGGTAATGGGGATAGCAGTTTGAAATGGCTGAACCGATCATTGGAAATATTACCCAGATTTGGTGTTAAACCAGGGCCTGCCAGAATACCCACAGCTACCCAAAATACTTTCTATAGTGAAAGAGAAAACCCAACCTTTGAATCCCCGATTTCTTCCTCAAGGGCGATGTTGGATATGCTCATTCAAAGCTGGGGTGGTACCATTCGGATATTTCCTGCAATGCCCGCTGCATGGAAAGATGCCAGTTTTTTTAACCTGAGAACTGAAGGAGCCTTCCTGGTTTCTGCTATGCGTAAGGAGGGCAAAACACAATTTATACATATCAAAAGTCTTGCGGGAGCACCCTGCATCATTCAAACTGATTTACAAGGCTTGATTAAGTTGATTGGGCCAGCTTCCACCAAAATGAAACAGCAGCAAGGGCTAATTGAGTTAACGCTAAAAAAAGGAGAAGAGGCTATAATTTATACAGGAGAACAGCCGGCTTCATTTATAATAAAAGATTTGCCTATTATGGCAGATAAAATGAATTCTTGGGGAGTTAGAAAAAAGAATTCGAATGAATAACGCATTTCTATAATTGAAACCCTTCATATTGAACACAAGTTATTAAATTTGCATGGAGCACTCTAGACGGTAGACACTCCCAGCAATTACCCTGCTGGCTTCACTTCTTTTAAACACCTTTTTTTTATAATTTTTTAATTTTTTGTATGAGGTTATTGTCTTTTCTTTTGTTGTTCGTAATCGGAACCCCTTTGGTTTCCTTTTCACAAAAAGATTTTCAAAAAAAGTATCAAAGTCTTTTCATTCTGGCAGAATCTGGGGATGTAATTGAATTGCCAGAGGGCGTTTTCCAATTAACGAATACGCTTTCATTGGAGGGTAAAAAAAAGGTAACTATCCGCGGAAAAGGGATGAATAAAACCATCCTGAGTTTTAAAAACCAGACAGATGGTGCCGAAGGGATCCGTGTTAGCGATGGCACTGAAATTTTGCTCGAAGGATTCACTGTTCAGGATGCAAAAGGAGATGCCATTAAAACGATGCACGTAAAGGGAATTACTTTTCATGATGTAAAAACAGAATGGACGGGTACACCAGGACCAGCAAATGGCGGATATGGTTTATACCCTGTTCAATGTGAAGGGGTAGTAATTGATCAGTGTGAAGCCATTGGTGCTTCAGATGCAGGAATTTATGTTGGGCAGTCAAAAGATATTGTTGTAAAAAAATCAAAAGCCTATCACAATGTAGCGGGTATTGAAATAGAAAATTCCTTACATGCTGAAGTAGTTGATAACGAAGCTTGGGGAAATTCGGGCGGTATACTTGTATTTGACTTGCCTGATCTAGTTCAGAAAAAAGGCGGACAGGTAAAAGTGCATCACAACAATATTCATGATAACAATTATGTCAATTTTGCACCCAAAGGCAATGTGGTGGCATCTGTACCCAGTGGAACTGGTTTGATGATTCTCGCAACTAAAGAAATAGAAGTGTTCCAAAATAATATTGTTAATAATCAAAGCGCTGGCACTTTGATTATTAGTTATATGACTACCGGTAGGCCAATCAAGGATAAGTTGTATGATCCATTTCCTTCTGCAATTTCAATTCACGATAATGTGTATGAGCGAAAAATAGGCTTGCCCGTTGGGACTGATCCCTTGGCAGCAATATTAGGAAAAAGATTTGGAGAAAATGTCCCACATATTATTAGTGATGGAATCCGCAACCCTACGCTGCTGGATGCAGCGGGTAAATGGATAGCCGGTCAGTGTATATCCATCGTCAACAACAAGGGCCAATCTATCGCCAATCTGGATGTTCAAAATAATTTTAAAAACATCAATAGGGCTGATGATTCATTTAAATGTGAAAATTAAACTATGCTAAGAATTGTATCTATAGGAATATTTTGCATTGTTTGTCTAGCATCCTTTACTATTTTCCAAAAAAAAACGTATCCAGATAAATTGTCTGAGTGGAATTTTTTTAAGGGTAAATTGTCCGATCTAAGCCCTGCCAAAGAGGTTGTACCCTATGCATTGAATACACCTTTGTTTACCGACTATGCTGAAAAATCGCGCTTTGTTCGATTGCCTTCGGGTAAATTCGTCCAATATCAATCAGAGGGGGTGCTCCATTTTCCTGAAGGAACCGCATTGATTAAAACATTTTATTATTCGGCAGATTTTCGTAATCCCGGAAAAAATAAAAATATAATTGAGACAAGGGTTCTTATCAAGGAGCAGGAAGAATGGAAAGCCCTTAGCTATGTTTGGAATGATGATCAAACGGATGCCATTAGGGAAATTGCAGGTGATGAAAAGCAGGTCCAGTTCATTGATAAAGCAGGAAATCCTCAAAAAGTACGGTATGTAATCCCTAATCAAAACCAATGCAAAGGCTGTCACAATGTGAATGACCAAATGATGCCCATTGGACCTTCAGTGGCACAATTAAATGGAAATGTAAGCTACCCAAGCGGTATAGAAAATCAATTGAAATATTGGAATCAGCATGGTATGATGCAAAATTTACCTTCCTTTGCAACTATTCCAAAAACAGCCGTTTGGAATGATCCGTTGTCAGGTGATTTGAATGCCCGAGCAAGAGCCTATTTGGCCATCAATTGTGCCCATTGCCATCGTAGGGAAGGACCTGCTCAGACATCCGGATTGTTTTTAACAGAATCCGAAACAGATATCACTGCGCTGGGAATCAATAAAGCTCCTGTAGCAGCAGGCACAGGCTCTGGTGGACGATTGGTTGACATCCAAGCCCGAGACGCCAATGCTTCAATTTTGTGGTATCGGATGCAAACCAATAATCCTGGTGAACGTATGCCAGAACTTGGAAGGAGTTTAGTACACCAAGAAGGCCTAGCTTTGATTAAAGAATGGATTAATAAAATGAAATAAATAAAATTCAAATTTTAAAATAAGTAAAATGAAAAAATACTATTTGCTGCTATTGATTATGTTTTTTAATGCTGCCATTTTTGCACAAAAAGAAACTTGGAAGAATTTATTTGATGGCAAAACCTTAAAGGGTTGGAAAATATTAAATGGTAAAGCAAAGTATCAAGTAGTCAATGGAACTATCGTAGGAACCACCGTTACAGGTGAACCCAATTCTTTTTTAGCCACCGATGTTGATTACGGTGATTTTATATTGGAACTCGATTTAAAAGTTGGAAACATGAATTCGGGCATTCAAATCAGAAGCTTTTCAGATACTAGTAGTAAAAATGTAAATGCCAAAGAGAAAGTTACTGATGGAAGGGTTAGAGGTTACCAGGTTGAAATTGATCCGTCAGATAGAGCTTGGTCAGGAGGTATCTATGATGAGGCTCGCAGGGGTTGGATGTATCAAACAGAAATGAATCCAGCAGCAAAAAATGCTTTTAAAAGAAATGACTGGAACAGATACCGAATAGAAGCAATTGGATCAGTTATTAGAACCTGGATCAATGACATTCCAGTTACCTATATGGTGGACGACATGACCCTAAAGGGATTCATTGCATTGCAGGTACATGGTGTTAAAGATAGAGAAGACGGTCAGCACGTAGAATGGAAAAACATACGAATTCAAACAGGTGCTGCTATGAAACCAAGACCGTTGGATAACACTACTCCGGTAGCCAACTATACCCTCAATACCCTCTCACCACAGGAAATAGCGCAGGGGTTTTCCCTATTATTCAATGGTAAGAATTTGGATGGCTGGCGCACTGCTGGTCAAACTACTTCTACCATAAACGGCTGGGAAGTGAATGACGGAATTTTACACGTGCTAGCTTCAGACCCTACCCAAAATTCAAAATCTGGCGACATCGTTTCTGTCAATCAATTCAAAGCTTTCGAACTTAATTTCGACTTTAAGCTAACCGAAGGAGCGAATTCAGGAATAAAGTATTTTGTTACCGAATCAGGCACATCTAAAGCTGGCCTAGGTTTAGAGTACCAGATCCTGGATGATGAGCGTCACCCGGATGCTAAATTGGGTACCGAAGGAAATAGAACCTTGAGCAGTTTATACGACTTGATACCCGCTGATAAAATTGACGCTCGCTTTCAGCAAAAAATTGGCGAATGGAACCATGGTAAAATTGTAGTATATGCTAATAACCTTGTGCAACATTGGTTAAACGGTTTTAAAGTAGTTGAATATCGCAGGGGAAGTAATATTTACAAAGTATTAGTGGCGCACAGCAAATTTGTAAAAAACAAGAACTTTGGCTTATCAGATAAAGGGCCTATCTTATTACAAGAGCATGGCAACTCTGTATTTTTTAAGAATATTAAGATTAGAGAACTGAAAAATTAAAGGATACTTTTTTTCTATAAAGTTTAGTTCCATATGCCAAGCTATCATCGCATATGGAACTAAACTCATTCAAACGCCCAAAATTGACCGGACTTACAATAAAAGCGTAGTGTAGAAGGGCTATT
>CANIMM010000010.1 GCA_947468255.1 Chitinophagaceae bacterium
AAGGATGACTTACTTCCAGGGTATACCCATTTGCAGTTGGCAATGCCTTCTTCTTTTGGATTGTGGTTTGGAGCATATGCCGAAAGCTTGGTAGTCGATCTGATAACATTGCAGGCGGCTTATGAAATAGCAAATAAAAATCCGCTGGGTTCTGCCGCAGGTTATGGCTCCTCATTTCCTATTAACAGAAAAATGACGACTGATTTGCTCGGATTTGATGATCTGAATTACAATGTGGTGTATGCGCAAATGGGAAGGGGTAAAACAGAACGTATTGTTTCATCCGCATTAGCTAATATAGCAGCCACCATTTCGAGATTGAGCATGGACGCTTGTTTATACCTAAATCAAAATTTTTCTTTTATCAGTTTTCCAGAAGAATTAACCACTGGCAGCAGTATCATGCCGCACAAAAAAAATCCGGATGTTTTTGAACTCATCCGTTCGCATTGCAACCGGATTCAGGCATTGCCCAATGAAATTATGCTGATGACTACCAATCTTCCTTCTGGATATCACCGCGACTTACAACTGATCAAGGAACATATCATTCCTGCATTTCAAAATTTACAAGCTTGCATTGAAATGGCCGGCTTGATGCTGAGCAATATGGTTGTTAAAAAAGAACTCTTAATTAATAAGCAGTACCAATATCTTTTTAGTGTGGAAGAAGTGAATAAGCTCGTTTTGCAAGGAGTTCCTTTCAGAGATGCCTATAAACAGATTGGTAGGGATATTGAGAAAGGGGAGTTTTCCTATACGGCTTCACTTAGCCATACCCATGAGGGGTCTATCGGCAATTTGCAGCATGAGCAGGTAATTCATATGATGGATAAAGTGATGTCTAAATTTAATTTCGGTAAAGTTAAAGGCGCTTTGCAGCAATTATTACATTAAATTGCAGGTAGGGAAACCTTGTTGAAATAATACTGGTTTTTATTTTAGAGGTATTTTCTTGATTTTTGATTAAGCCATTGTAGACATTAGAATTTATCTATCGAGGGCGTATAGACTTTTTAATGGAATACTTCAGAAGAGGAGCTTGCTTTTTAATATGACATAATTAAAAGGTCGCAATGATTCGTAATAAAGCAATTTTTTGGGTTTGCTATTTTCTATTGTAACAGTAAAAAAAGGAGCGTTTCAAAGTATCGTTCGTATTAAAAAATTCATCCTATGGTCAATGCCGATAAAAAAAAGAGAATCGCATTATTTGGTTCTACAGGTTCTATAGGTAAGCAGGCTATTGAAGTGATCCGTGCAAATCAAACACTATTTGAAGTGGAAATATTGACTGCCCAGTCAAACCATGAATTGTTAATTACGCAAGCACTCGAATTCAATCCCAATGCAGTTGTTATTGGCGATGATTCCAAGTATCTTCTCGTAAAGGATGCCTTATCTGCTTCCGGAATCAAAGTTTTTGCGGGTGAAGCAGCGCTAGTAGAAGTGGCAGATTTTGATAGCTACGATATGATGTTGGCAGGCATTGTTGGTTTTGCTGGTTTAAAGCCTACCTTGAAGGGTGTTGAAAAAGGCAAGGCGATTGGACTTGCTAATAAGGAAACGCTGGTAGTGGCGGGAGATATCGTAATGAGCAAAGCAATAGAGCATCGTGCTCCAATTATTCCGGTGGATAGTGAACATTCTGCGATTTTTCAATGCTTGGTGGGGGAGGGTAGAAATAAAATAGAAAAAATTATTTTAACGGCAAGTGGGGGCCCTTTTATTGGCAAAAAACCCAACTTTTTAGTGAATGTAAAAAGAGATCATGCACTCAATCATCCGAATTGGGAAATGGGAGCCAAGATATCCATTGATTCTTCTACACTAATGAACAAGGGCCTAGAAATGATTGAGGCAAAATGGTTATTTAATTTGAAGCCAGATCAAATACAGGTGGTGATTCACCAGCAAAGTATTATTCACAGTATGATACAATTTGAGGATGGAAGCATAAAGGCTCAAATGGGGCTACCGGATATGAAGCTACCAATTCAGTATGCGATGGCCTTTCCTCAGCGTATTAAAAATGATTTCCCCCGATTGGATTTTAAGAAATACCCTTCTCTCTCATTTGATGAGCCAGATGTTAAAACTTTCAGAAATTTAGCACTGGCAACCGATGCAATGTTTAAAGGAGGGAATATGCCTTGCATCATGAATGCAGCCAATGAAATAGCTGTGTGGGCCTTTCTGCACAACCGTATTGGCTTTCTCGACATGACTGCCGTAGTAGAAAAAACGATGCAGCAAACTGCTTTTATTGAGAAACCTTCACTAGAAGAATATTTTGAAAGCGATGGTGAAGCACGTAATTTCGCTGCTTCTTTGATAAAAATGTGAGTTCTTTCGTGTTCCTAAAAAAGTGCAGCGGGACAGTCTTTTTATCATTCAAATTATTATACAATTTAAATAATCCCTCTTAAAGGGAAAGCCTTATTATGACAATATTATCAATCAACTGGGCAAATGTAGGCATACAGGTTTTTTACCTCATTTTCTCTCTATCCATCCTAGTCATATTACATGAATTTGGACACTTTATAACTGCAAAATGGTTTGGATGCAGGGTAGAAAAATTTTATCTTTTTTTCAATCCCTATTTTTCCTTGTTTAAAAAGAAAGTGGGTGATACTGAGTATGGTGTTGGTTGGCTTCCATTAGGTGGCTATGTTAAAATAGCTGGGATGATCGATGAAAGTATGGACAAAGAAGCGATGCAGTTACCTCCTCAGCCTTTTGAATTTAGAAGCAAACCGGCATGGCAGCGGTTGATCATAATGATGGGAGGGGTTATTGTAAATGTATTGCTCGCTTTTTTTATTTATGCGATGGTATTGTTTATTTGGGGCGAACAAAAAGTGCCAGTTTCTTCTGTAAAGAATGGGATTTGGGTTCAGGATAGTGTGTTGTTTGATTTAAAAATTCAAAATGGAGATAAAATAATCGCTATTGATGGAACACCCATTCAATACTTCGAAGATATTCAGCCAAAATTGTTATTGGCTAAAAATATTACAATTGACAGAAACGGAACGGAAAGTAATATTGACTTCCCTGTAAATTTTATTGAACGCTTGGTAGAAAGCAAGCGTAGAACAGGAATGTTACTAATGCAACGCATACCCACTTATATTGGAGAGTATGGTGCGAAAGATACTTCCAATGGAAAAAAGGCGGGTGTTCAGCTCTTAGATAGAATCGTCTCCATCGATTCTGCTCCCGTAACTTTTTATGATGAAATGTCCTCACTATTAGCTGGTAAAAAAAACCAATCTGTAACGCTTCAAATTGATAGAAAAGGGACACCCATAAGTTTAGTGGCCAATGTTAATGTAGATGGAAAAATTGGTCTTCCTCCATTGTCGCTAGATCAGTATGACAGCCTTGGTGTATTTAAGTTGGATCGAAAAAAATATGGATTTTTTGCAGCAATTCCAGCGGGCATTTCTATGGCATTGGGAAAGCTGAAGTTTTATATCGATCAATTTAAATTGATTCTAAATCCTGAAACAGGTGCTTACAAAGGATTAGGTGGATTCAAATCGATGGGATCGATTTTCCCTACTGAGTGGGGGCAATGGGAAGCATTTTGGAGAATAACGGGCTTTTTGTCAATCGTACTTGCATTTATGAACTTGTTGCCAATACCCGCGTTGGATGGGGGACATGTAGTATTTACGCTGGTAGAAATGATTACTGGAAGAAAACCAAGCGATAAATTTTTAGAGTATGCGCAAATTGTAGGTATGGTCTTGCTACTTGCCTTAATGCTTTTTGCAAATGGAAATGACTGGTTTGGTTGGGGAAGAGGAAGATAGAAAAAATAATAGTTTATATAGGATGAATAAAAAAGAGAAGGATGTTTAGTCCTTCTCTTTTTTATTCATCCTATATTTTTTAAAAGCAGGTTGTATCAAAATCGAATATTAATATCGTTAATTAACTTCGCTAAAATTGGTTGTTGATGAAGAAATTGAAGTCTAGGGGAAATTTTCATTATTTTAACATTGCCTTTATAAGTATTGGTTACATATTATCGTTATTCATCTCAAAGTTAGGTAAGCCTGAAATTTATATAACATGCTCAGTTCAAAAGATTTCCTACTGATTCTGGCGCTCCTACTGTTTTCTTCGTTGACGGCTCAAAATTACCATGCCATCAATGGGTCCTCATATGCGGGTAGCCTTGCTCCAGCGACTAACCCTGCCTCAATTGTACATGTACCTTATGCATGGGATATTAGCCCCCTGGCTGTTCAATTAAAACATAGTACCAACGCAATTAAAATCAATAATTTATCCTTGCTTTCCTCACCCAGTAATACGGAAATAGTGTCGCAAAACGGGCTTGCAAAAAGGTTTGTATTGGCCAACCAAGATATTCGCTTGCTGAACGCTAGAATTAACCTCAATGCAAATGCAGCAATCGCATTTGGAGCCAATTTCAGAAATTACCTATCCGCAACAACGGGTAGGTCCAACTGGCAGGATAGTATTAGTAGCCTGGCTGATTTTTTGAAAATCAATATCAATCATTCGCCTCTATCCGCTGAAATAAGTGCTGCAACTTGGGCTGAACTGTATGCGACCTATGCCCAAACATTTATTTCCGAGCCAAACAGATTGGTTAATGGAGGGATAACGTTAAAGCTTAATCGCGCATTGGCTGGCGGATATGCAAGAGCACAGGGATTGAGTTATACACCTATCGCAGGGGTTACCGCTCCAGCCTTTTTGCTTACCAGCGGTAGTTTAGAATATGGGTATTCGGCCAATATCGACACGTTCAATTCAAATATTGGTGCCGCAACTAAACGTTCAGTGCTGATGAATACTGCTTATTCAAGTTGGAGTGCGGATATTGGGGTTGAATATATTTGGCTGGCTGATGAGGACAAGGATGAGTGGGGGCCATTTGCATACAATTCAAAGCTGGGTATTTCTTTGATGGATGTCGGATTCAATAAATATCGACAAGGATCCCGGGGCCGACTTGCAGTAGCTGGAAAGGCGGGTGTTACTGACGCTCTCATTGAAAGTAGCTTCTCATCGGTAGGTTCGCTTGGAGATTTTAATGATAGTCTTGCAATTATTTCAAATTCTGTTTCGGGGCTGTCGGGCAATTTTGTTGTTTATCAGCCTACCAGGTTACTAATCAATTTTGATCAGCATATTGTTCATAATTTTTTTATTAATATCGAATTAGCGATTCCTATTTTATCATTGCTTACCAAAAAAGCATTTGTTTTAAAGGACATGAATTTATTAGCGATTACACCCAGGTGGGAGTTGAAAAATGTAGGCGTTTATTTACCCATTCTGTTCAATAATCGCAAGCAGTTATGGGTTGGGGCTGCACTGAAGCTGGGCCCAGTATTGTTGGGTACACACAATTTGGGTAATCTATTTTCGAAAAATACGATGCATACGGGCGGCGGATATATTGCGATCACCATCCGGCCATGGGGAAAGAAAAACAAGCAAGCAACACTTCCCCAAGATAAAGTCCCGGCTAGGGTAACACGTAATTTGGAATGCCCGAAATAGTAATTTCCGCTTGGATTATTTGTTCACAGCATTTGTTGACTCAAATTAGTACCCAATGGCTTATTTTTATAGAATGAAAATGCACTATTGTATCGGCTTACTATTTCTTTTGCGCTCATTAAATTCGTTCTCCCAACTTGATATCAATGGTAGGGTAGAGGATGAAGCAGATGGCAGACCATTGCCATCTGCCAGTGTGTATTTTAATAATACTACGATCGGAACCAATACGGATCAACAAGGGGCTTTTCATTTTACTGCTGTCAGATTATTGAATACAGCCTTGGTGATTTCATGCCCTGGGTATGAGTTGTTGGCCTATCAGCCAGTGGCCGAAATACTGGAGGGAAAAAGAGTTGTTTTTAAATTGCACGCCAAAGATCAAACGGTTCAAAATAGACTTGACTTTTCAGACCCGTTAAGAAAAAACTGGCTGAATGTTTTTTTTTCAAATTTCCTCGGCATTTCTGAAGAGGCAAGTAAATGCAGTATAACAAATGATTCTGCGATTTATTTTGTTCTAGGAGAAAACAAATCTAGTATCAATGCTTTTGCAGATTCTCCCATCGTATTGATGAATTCAATGCTGGGGTATAAAATTAGTTTCAATCTGGAGGAGTTTTCCTATGATGTGGTAACAGGAGAAAACCATTTATTGGGCTATAGCCGTTTTGAAGAATTGGGAGGATCAAAAAAAATGACTAGTCAACAAAGGAAAAATTGCTATTTCGGAAGCAGTTTGCATTTTTATCGGTCGTTGGTATCCAATCAATTGTATGAGCAAGGTTTTGGAACATTTATAAACCAATCAAAAAAGGGGAGTGACTATGCCAATTTGAAAAATAAGCATCGCGTAAATAGCGATCCTGCAAAACTCCACATCGAACCTATCTCGGCACAACAGATTTTATTCATTGATAGCACGAATAATTTTTCAATTAAGATGGATCAACCCTTGCTGGTGCAATATGACAAGGACCCTTGGCCAAAAAATTATTTATCACAAAATGGCTGGACGGAGGGCTTTCTTTCAAAAGGGGTAGAGTCGAATATAAGCTTTCATAAATCGCCTATTGGTCTCAGTTATGCGGGGGTACTAAGTGATGCTACAACTATTGAATATGAAGGGTATTGGCAGTATGAAAAGCTTGCCAATAGACTACCCTATAATTATTGGCCAGATTAGACAGTTGATTTAAAAATAGCCTTTAATTCTTCGGCATCCTCTGGTTTCATTTTCCCTCCTAATACCAATCTCAATTGCCTTCTTCTTAATGCACCATCGTACAGTTCTTTCTCACCAGCAGTTTCTGCAATGAGCTGGTGAACCTGCAGGGGCTTACTTGCCGAATCAAGTGCGACAAAAGTAAAATAGGCCTCATTGCTTTTATATTTGTGTTGTTGAATGACATCTTCTCCCCAAACTTTAATATGAACTTCCATACTGGTCGTAAATGCCCTGGTAACCTTTGCTTCTATGTGTACCACATTACCCAATTTGATGGGGTTTTTGAAGGAAATATTATCCACGGATGCAGTTACTACCGGTGCACCACTATGTTTCATTGCGGCAAGAGCGGATGCAATATCCATCCAATACATCAATCGCCCACCCATTAGGTTACCGAAAGTATTGGTATCATTAGGTAATACAAGCTCTGTCATAATCACTACTGACTCGCTGGCCATCTTGTCCATATATGGTAATTTTAGTAAAGGTAATAGGAATGGCTGGTTAATTTATTTTTGACTTTAGATTTCAACAGTATTCCATTTTTGGAGAATCCAGCTCTCTTCAATGGGGTGATCTTTTTTTGTATTCAGTGTCAAACAATGTTTTTATTGGCTTCAAGATGCCATTGCTCGATTTATAAATTCTTTTCTTTAAACAAATTCATTTATCCATTTGTTTATAAAGTAAAACAGTTTTATTATGGAATCATTAAATGGAAAAAATGTATTGGTAGTGGGCGCTACTGGAGGGATAGGTTCAGCGCTTGCCAAATTGCTGTCTGGCAGCGGGGCGCAGTTATTTCTGGTAGGCCGAAATGCCGAAAAGTTGGCGCAGGTTGCCATCCTATGTGGTGTACCCATGGAAAGGACCTTTGCCATGGATATTTCCCAATCCCAAGCAGTAAACGAATTGAAGGTAAAGTATTTTGAGCAACTGAATTCTATTGATATTTTGGTAAATGCTGCGGGGATTGGTATCATAAAGTCGATGGATACACTTACAGAAGAGGAGTTTATGAGATCATTGAATTGTAATCTATATGCCCCATTTTTACTGGTTAAAGCATTTTTACCTGCAATGAAGGAATTGAAAAAGGGCCTAATTATTAATATTCCAGGAGTATTGGGAAAAGTGCCGATGGCTGGTGCGGCAGCCTATAGTGCCAGTAAATATGGCTTGGTTGGGATGATGCAGAGTATTCGCGAGGAAATTAAACGCACCGATATCCGCATTACGAATTTATTTTTGGGTGGAGTGGATTCTCCATTTTGGGATACCATCGACCTAAAAGTGCAGCGAGAAAAAATGGTTCAATCCGAAGAAGCCGCCAAGGCGATATGGTTTTTATGCCAGCAGCCATCCAGTGGTGTTGTGAGTGAAATGGTGTTGCAGCCATTTAATCACCAGGCAATATAAATTAATGCTAATTGCCAGTCATTGGATTGCTTACCTTTGGGTATACACTATTTTTTATGGCTACAGCTAATTGTATTTCCTTCGACAATACGCAATATGCATTTGAGTATAAAACAAATTCGGATTTAAAAAATGCCCATTTTCTTTTTTCAGTAATCGGAAAGCCCTGGTTGGTAAGCCTCGGCCTAAAGTTGGTCCCGTATGCAATTAAATGGAATCTCCCTTTTGTAAAGCCGATACTTCGAAAAACTATTTTTCAGCAATTTGTGGGGGGCGAAAATTTGGAAGCAACAGCGATGGTTGTTGAAAAAATGAATTCCTATCATGTTCATATAATTTTGGATTATGGTGTTGAGGGAGGGGGAAATGGAGAAATGGGATTTGATCATTCCGCAGGTGAGTTCATCAAAGTGATTGATTTTGCAGCTACGCAAGCAAATATTCCTTTTATGAGTATCAAAGTAACTGGATTATCAAGGTTTGGCTTGTTAGAAAAATTAGATATTTTAATGAACCAATCTGAAGGTTCGTTACTGAATAAATATAATAAGGCTGTTGACCTATTGAATAGCGATGAGAAAGCAGAATGGCAAAAAGTGAAGGAACGGATGTTTACAATCTGTGAAAGGGCGAGTGAAAAAAATGTAGGCGTACTCATAGATGCAGAAGAGACCTGGATTCAAGATCCAGTAGATGCATTAACCCTCTCAATGATGGGTTCATTTAACAGGGGCAAACGGGTAGTATACAATACCCTACAATTATACAGAACTGATCGCCTAAATTTTTTAAAAGACTGCTACGATGCTGCGGTGGAAAGTGGTTTTGTTTTAGGAGTTAAATTAGTTAGGGGCGCCTATATGGAAAACGAGCGAAAGCGAGCAGCTCAAATGAATTACCCTTCCCCCATTCAACTGAATAAAGAAAGTTGCGACCATGATTTCAATGCGGCTATTCAATTTTCAATTACGCATATCGATAAGATCTCTGTTATTGTGGCTTCTCACAATGAAGAAAGTAATTTGTACGCCACCCAGCTGTTGACTGAAAATGAATTATCACCCAGTCATCCACATGTCCATTTCTCCCAGCTTTATGGCATGAGTGATAATGTTACTTTTAATCTTGCCAAAGCGGGTTGTTCAGTAAGTAAGTACCTTCCCTTCGGTCCTATTAAAGATGTGATACCTTATCTAATGCGGCGGGCTCAGGAGAATAGTGCTGTGAGCGGTCTAATGGGCAGGGAATTGAGTCTATTGAAAAAAGAGATCAGCCGAAGGGGTTAGTAAGATTACTTTGTGTAAATATAATTTTGCTAAAACTTGGTAATGAATTGGATTTTGTTAACTTTATTTTAAATTATATTATATGACAAGCAACAATACAGTTGAATTTACCGAAGACGGAAAGCCAATTTTACCTTCCGGAATCAATACCCTAACCATTTTGACTTTTATTGGCTCGGGGCTCTCGCTTATATTTGTTTTACTTACACCCTTCGTAAATAAATTTTTCTTAGGCTTTATGGATAAAGCCAGAACCTCTGGTGCAGAACTGACTGCAAAACAAATTGCTGATATGGAAAAAGGCAAGGCGGTAATGGAACTTACACAATCCAATATGATTCCGTTAATGGCCATTGGTTTGGTTAGTATTGCCTTATGCGTTGTGGGGGCAATTTGGATGAGAAAATTAAAAAAGGACGGACTTTGGATTTATATTGGAGGAGAGTTATTGCCGGTTATAGGAAATTTTATTTTATTAGGCACCGATCAATTTACCGGAGTAGTAAGTGTATTGATGGCGGTGGCATTGCCCCTGCTTTTTATTATATTGTATACCCGGCAAATGAAATTCCTTATCAAGTAGCTGCTAGAAAGCCGGAAATTAAATTGGATTTTTTTATTAATGCTTCAAGTTTAACTTTTAGGGGATGGTTAAAAAAAGCGATTGATAAAAGGGGGTATTAAAACTGAAATACTCTTGCTGTTCCCCCGTTTAGGATTTTAATAAAGTACAGCTGCTTGTTTTCAAAATAATCTGGCACCTTGTTTTCTTTCTTTAGAAAAATGGGTCGAAAATTGTAGTCGGTAAACACTTTGTAAGCCGTGTCATTGAGATGACTCAGTAGATCATTAGGGAAAGCAGTTAGTATTTTAACGAAGAAATGGGTGGATTCAAAGCCCTTAAAAACCATGTCAGAAGGCTTTCCTTTAAATTTATTGCTGTAGCCGGCTATCAATAATTTACTGTATTCATCCCACTTGGTATTATAGTAAGGGCTGGTAAAGTATACCGGAAAGTCTTGGTAAAGATCTTTTCGCATAAAAATTTTAAATCCGTCCCAGTTGGGCATTCCAATTAAAGTGATGGGATAATTACTATGTAGATCGTAGCATGCTGAGGTAAGTTGGGTAGAAAAATTCTCATCTAGCGACGCCCCTATAATAATCGATTGGTGGGTACTGTCCAATTTTTTTTGCAAATATTCGGTAGTGAAATTACTGTCCAAACTGATTGTTTGAATATTTAAAAAGGGTTTTCGATCCACCTCATTCATCCCTTTAAAATAGGCTGCTATTTTATCTTCCTGTAAACCTTTCTTTCTGATCAATAAAATCTTTTCTTTCCCGTGATTTTTTAACAAGTTGGTATAAATGGCCTCGCAATGAGCCTTTAGCGTAGAGTTAACAATTACTAAAAAAGGGTTTGCGGTAACACCGCCATCATTAGGGTAAGTGGCAGAAATAAAAGGTATGTTTTTAGCTAAAGCAAAGGAGGATAGCTGTTTGAATTCCAAATCTTTTACTGACCCTATGATTAAATCAAGGGAGTCGATTTTTTTTAATTGAATCAGTTGGTCTACTGGGAAATTATAAGATTTGGTGTCGAATATATAGGCATTGACCAGTTGCTTAGTTATCACCAAAGAGTCAAGCGCAATTTTGGCGCCATTTACAAAATCAACCCCTTGCTTGATAAAACGAGGGAGCTCTTGGTTATTGCGTAATTTACCTTCTGTTGTGAAAACTGAATCTAAGTATAATGGAGCAAAAATACCAACCCGGTATGTTTTTAGACTACCAGCCGCCGCTTTTTGTGCAAACAAGTTTATCGACAATCCTATTGCCAGCATAAAAAAAAGCACCGATGGGAAAATCTTTTTCATAATAACTTGATTCTATTTTACAGTCTTCTAAATTATTCAGTCGACTGTTGCTTATTCCCACTCGATAGTGGCCGGTGGTTTACTGCTAATGTCATATACCACCCTGTTGATTCCACGTACATTATTAATGATCTCATTGGAGATGTCTGCTAAAAAATCATAAGGAAGATGTGCCCAATCGGCCGTCATTCCATCTACAGAAGTTACTGCTCTAAGCGCTACAGTAAATTCATAGGTCCTTTCATCGCCCATTACCCCTACACTTTTTACCGGCAGCAAAATCGTGCCAGCTTGCCAAATACTAGAATATAAGTTTGCTTTTTTTAAACCATTTGTATAAATAGCATCGGCTTCTTGCAGTAATTTTACCTTTTCTTCAGTCACTTCTCCCAAAATCCGAATGCCAAGTCCTGGACCTGGAAAAGGATGTCTGAAAAGCATGTCATGGGGTATTCCAAGCTCCAGTCCAACTTTTCTAACTTCATCTTTGAATAGAGAGCGGAGCGGTTCTACCAGCGATAATTTCATTGTTGCAGGTAGGCCGCCAACATTATGGTGCGATTTTATAGTAGCAGAAGGACCGTGTACGGAGGCTGATTCAATAACGTCTGGATAAATGGTGCCCTGACCCAAAAAGTCAATATTTTCAATGCGGTGTGCTTCTTGGTCAAAAATTTCTATGAATCCGCTACCAATGATTTTTCTTTTTTCTTCCGGATCCGTTTTTCCAGCGAGGCGAGTGTAAAAATGTTCTCTTGCATTGATGCCTTTTACGTTTAAACCAAGTTGGGCATACATTTCGAGCACTTGTTCAAATTCATCTTTGCGCAATACGCCATTGTCCACAAAAATGCCGAACAAATTATCGCCACATGCCTGGTGAATCAAAGTGGCTGCAACCGTACTGTCTACACCTCCACTCAATGCCATTATCACCCGCTTGTTGCCAATCTGTTTTTTTATTGCAGCTACTGTGTCGCTGATGAAATGCGCCGGGGTCCAGTCTTGCGAGCAGCTACAAATACTTAAAAGGAAATTTTTTATAATTGTTTTTCCTTCAGTAGAATGGTATACTTCAGGATGAAATTGGAGGCCATACAGCGGAAACAGATCCTCACTGGTACGCTTAAATGCTGCAACGGGAATACTTTCGGTAGTTCCCAATATTTCAAATCCATTGGGTAGCGCTTTGATGGTATCACTGTGGCTCATCCATACCTGCGATGGGGAGCCAATATCTTTTAATAAAATATCCTCTTTTACTTTTTCCAGTTTGGCTCTTCCGTATTCTCTTTTTTCGCTTTTATCTACCCGGCCTCCAAATAGTTTTGCAGTTAGCTGTGCACCATAGCAAATACCCAATACTGGAACCTTGGATGCGATATTTTCAATATCAACCAAGGGGGCATCGGGTTCATTTACTGAAAAAGGAGATCCGGAAAGGATAATACCTTTTAATTCTGGGCCAAATACGATCTCTTTGTGAAAGGGGGTTATTTCGCAAAATACATTGGCTTCTCTTACTACCCTTGCTATTAATTGAGTGTATTGAGAACCAAAATCGAGGATGAGAATTTTTTCCGTCATAATGCTGCGAAGGTAAATAATACCAATCACAATTTGTTCCCATCACTGGAAGCTTGGCCATAAAAACATTCGATTTGCACCTTTCGATCCCTTAAAACTGCTCTATTATCGCATTACCCGTCGAAATTTTGTAAAAACCTTCAGCAAATAACTAGCTAAGGAACTAGTGATCAATGACAAATTCAGCTTTGAATCAGTCTATAATACTACGCCTTTCCAAAGCTCGGTGTTCAAATAATGCCCTTGAGTGTCAAGCTGTCAGTTAAATGGGTTTGGTATTTTGTTTGCTAACTAGTCCAAAAAAAAGGATTATGCAAAAAGGAAATATTCGGGTACAAACGGAAAACATCTTTCCCATTATTAAAAAGTTTTTATACAACGAGCATGATATTTTTATAAGGGAACTGGTGAGTAATGCGGTGGATGCCACCCAAAAATTAAAAACATTGTCTTCTTTGGGAGAGGCAAAGGGCGAAATAGGTGAAATTGGAATATCAATCAGTATTGACAAGGAAAAAAAGACCGTTACCATTTCTGATAAGGGAATTGGAATGACGGAAGAAGAGGTTGACAAGTACCTGAACCAAGTAGCCTTTAGTGGTGCAGAAGAGTTTTTGGATAAATACAAGGGTCAAAATGAAAACAATATAATTGGACATTTTGGGTTGGGCTTTTACTCATCCTTTATGGTGAGTGAAAAAGTAGAAGTGATTACCCGCTCTTTCAAGGAAGGAGCTAAGGCGGTGAGATGGGAGTGTGATGGAAGTCCTGAGTTTTTGCTTGAGGATGTAGAAAAAGAGGGAAGGGGTACTGATATTGTTTTGCATTTAAATGAAGAAAGCATCGAGTTTTTAGAGCCAGAAAGAATTAAGACGGTGTTGGATAAATTTTGCCGGTTTCTGCCTGTTCCCATTTTATTTGAGGACAAGCAAATCAACAACCCAGCGCCGGCTTGGACAAAAAAGCCAGCGGATTTAACTACCGAAGATTATCAAAATTTTTATAAGGAATTGTATCCTTTTAATGAGGCGCCATTATTTTGGATTCATTTAAATGTAGATTATCCTTTTAGTCTTACCGGAATACTATACTTTCCAAAAATTAAACAGTCGTACGAAATACAAAAAGACAAAATACAATTATACTGTAATCAGGTTTTTGTAACTGATGAGGTGAAGGACATCGTTCCCGAATTTTTAATGTTACTGCAGGGAGTAATCGATTCTCCCGATATACCGTTGAATGTGAGCAGGAGTTATTTGCAGGGGGATCCTAATGTTAGAAAAATCAATTCTCACATCACAAAAAAAGTAGCAGATAAACTGGAGGAGATATTTAAAATTGATCGACCTGCCTTTGAGGAAAAATGGGAAAGTCTTGGCTTGTTCGTGAAGTACGGAATGATGACGGATGATAAATTTCTGGAAAAGGCGAATAAATTTTTGATACTACAAAGTACCGAGGGTAAGTTTTTTACTTTTGATGAGTACAAGATGGCAACGGAAACTTTGCAAAAAAACAAAGAGGGTAAACAGGTAATCCTGTATAGTACCGACCCCGTTCAACAAGACGCTTTTATTCAACAGGCAGTTGCAACAGGGTATGTGGTAGTAAAAATGGAAACGATCATTGACAACGGTTTTGTAAACCAAATGGAAATGAAGTGGGAAAATGTACAGTTTGTAAGGGTGGACAGTGATATTACAGAAAACTTAATCGACAAACAGGAAGGGGGTGAAACGGTGTTGAGTAAAGAGGAAGAAGCTACCTTAAAAGAATTATTTGGTTTAAAAATACCTGAGTTAAATGTAACGGTTGATGTAAAGGGGCTAAGCGCAACCGCACCACCTGTAGTAGCTACCCGCCCAGAGTTTATGCGCCGCATGAAAGATATGGCATCTATGCAGGGAGGAATGGGGGCTTTTTACGCCAGCATGCCCGATGAAGTGACATTGACTGTAAATGGAAATCATCCCTTGTTTAAAAGCATTTTATCTGAAACCTCAAAAGAAAAGCAGGAAAAAATTGTTCATAACCTTGCTGATCTTGCATTATTGTCGCAGGGACTGCTAAAGGGAAATACCCTTACCAGTTTTATCAACAGAAGTGTTGAATTGATGGGCTAGTTTTTTGCTGATTGAAATAGCGTTAGCTAGGAATGAATAATTTATTTTAAAGGGATTGCCTGAAAAGGCGATCCCTTTATAGTTTATTTAAATTAATTGAGCTTTGGCCTTAACAGCAGTTTTTTTCAAGACTACCGCTTCCAAATATTTTAATTTACTTGTATAAAAAATTTGATTAAAACCCAACTGGAAAAATTCATTTTTGTATAATGGATTTATATATATTATGTAAATATCACGGGGGTTATTTTTATAACTCGATAGGATTTTTGTGGCAACATAATTCATTACAAATTGGTCGAAGGGGTTGAAAAAAAATATGCAATCGGCATCCTTAGGAATATCAAGTAGCAAGGCATCCTGGTTTATTATTGAATATTGTAAGGTAGGGAATTTTTTTTTGGTATGCAGTAGATTCAATTCAGCATTTGAACAGAATTTTTGGGAGAAATCAACTCCGGTAACTTTTTCAAAGCCATGGTGGGCCGCAACACAAAGGGCTCTTCCTTTTCCACATCCAATATCTAAAAAATGGGAAAGACCTTGTTTTGGAAGGGATTTAAAAAGCTCTTCCAGCAATAAATAGTTTGCGGGCATATAAACGGTGGCATGAGAGATATCAACGCCCGTTGCTTCCGTTTTTTTAAGATCGTCCGACCCCGTAGTTTGAATTTTATATTTTTTTTCACCCTTTATTTCGGTTCCTAAAATGTACAAGGCAATGTTTAGGTTCCAATTGAAGTAGAGATAAAAAAAATATTGTAGGAAGGTTAGTATTTTCAATTTATGGGAGTTAAGGAAGGATGAGATGAAGATACAGACAATTTTACATCAATGACTTTTAATTGAAGACTGGTTTCGCCGTTCCATATATTTTCGTCCAAAGTAAAAACAATATCTAAGGGTTGATTCGATTGTACCAAATGAAATTTGTCGGCCATGTTAAAACCAATGCCGGTAAAGCGGATATTGTTTTGCGATACAACAAAACGGATGTGCAACCCTTTTACAATTTTGGAGTAACCTGTATCCAAAACTTGAGAAGCAATAAAGACAGGACGCATATTGCCTGGCCCAAAGGGTTCCATCTGGCTGAGAATATTATAAAGAGGCATAGTCAATTCGCCAAATGAAATTCGGCTATCGATTATGATTTCTGGTATTAAAAGATGATCAGGTATGGTAGCGGCTACTACTTTTTCAAATTGCTCGCTAAAGGCCTCCACATTTTCTGGAAGTAGCGTAAGTCCTGCCGCAGCAAAGTGACCACCATAGCCCAGTAAATATTCTTTACAGGCATAAATGGCTTCGTACAAATTAAAGCCGACAACACTTCTGGCACTTCCTGATACGACTCCGTCGTTAAGGGTAAGTACTACGGTTGGTCGGTAATATTTTTCGGTAAGTCGGCTGGCCACAATGCCAATTACTCCCTTATGCCAATGCGCTTGATATACCACGGTTGATTTTTTTTCAATCAACTTAGGGTCGCTTTCAATTAATGCCAATGCTTCTTCGGTGATGCTACTATCCGCTTCTTTTCGATCACTGTTATCGCTATGGAGCATTTCGGCAAACTCAAGTGCTTTCGCAGGATCTTGTTCAATAAATAACTGTACTGCTTTTTTTGCATCATCCATTCTTCCTGCGGCATTTACTCGGGGTGCAATTACAAAGACTACGTTGGTGATGGTTAGCTTGCCCTGAATACCGCTTAGTTTTATTAATGATTGTATGCCTGCGGAGGGGTTGGTATTAATTTGCTGTATTCCGTAATATGCCAGTATGCGATTTTCTCCTGTCATTGGAACGATGTCGGCTGCAATTGCAGTTGCCACCAAGTCTAGAAAATCAAAATAAAAAGATTCATTTATTCCGTATCGTTGAGCCAGTGCTGTGATTAATTTAAAACCAACGCCGCATCCGCAAAGTTCTTTATAGGGGTAGTTGCATTCGGGTTGCTTTGGATTTAAAATAGCCACGGCATCGGGTAAAATAATATCGGGAAGATGGTGGTCGCAAATGATGAAGTCAATGCCTACTTCTTTTGCATAGGCCACCAAGTCAACTGATTTGATACCGCAATCTAGAGAAATGATTAACTTAAAATCATGGGTTGCTGCAAAATCAATCCCCGCCTTGCTAATGCCGTAGCCTTCCCTATATCGGTGGGGGATATAAAAATCTACCTGAAGAGGGTGGTGGACTTTACAAATAAACTGGTACATACAAGCTACAGAAGTAGTTCCATCCACATCATAATCGCCGAAGATCAAAATCTTATCATTATTGTCAATGGCAGCACAGATTCTATCAACTGCTTTTGCCATATCCTTCATCAAAAAAGGGTCGTGTAAATCTTTTAATTGGGGGCGAAAAAAAGCCCTGGATTGTTCGAAATCATCAATGCCTCTTTGTACTAAAATTTTACAAAGGGTCGTATTTATTTTCAACGACTGATTCAGTGCTTTTTCTTTTTCTTCGTCACCAGTTAATATCTTCCAGCGTTTATTCATTCACGTTATTTTATCGGTGAAGATGCACCTGAGCAAATCGAACGGCTTTTTCAAATAATTTAATACTTTCTATCGGTTGTATATATTACCAGTTCTTCCAAAGCTTTTCTAACTTCACTTTCTGGAAATTCATGCAAGATGGAGAGGGCTTCATTTCTGTATTCATTCATTTTTGCTGCTGCATACACGATGCCTCCTGCTTTCACCACGGTATCAATTACCAGTTTTACTTTTTCAGGATCCTTATTTTCATTTTTGATGATATAGATCAATTTTCTTCTAGTAGCGGCATCAATGGTATTGAGGGTGTAAATCAGCGGTAGGGTTAGTTTTTTTTCTTTGATGTCATTTCCGGTGGGTTTACCTATGTCTTCTTTACCGTAGTCAAAAAGATCGTCTTTTATCTGAAAGGCAATACCTACTTTTTCGCCGAATAATTTCATTTTTTCAGTGGCTATAGGATCCTTGCAGGTACTCCATGCACCCACTGCGCATGCTGAAGATAGCAGCGAAGCGGTTTTGTTTCTGATGATTTCAAAATAGATATCTTCTTTTAGATTTAGATTCCGGGCTTTTTCAATCTGCATTAATTCTCCTTCACTCATTTGTCTTACCGCTTCTGATAAAATATCTAAGTGTTCATAATCATGATGGGAAGTAGAAAGAAGTAACCCTTTGGATAATAAATAATCTCCCACCAAAACGGCGATCTTGTTTTTCCAAATTGCATTGATAGAAAAAAAGCCTCTTCTTTCCAATGATTCATCTACTACATCATCATGTACCAGGGTAGCGGTATGCAGTATTTCTACCAGCGCAGCAGCGCGATAGGTGCTTTCATTGATTGGTCCTTGTAATTTTGCACTCAAAAAAACAAACATCGGCCTTAGCTGCTTCCCTTTGCGCTTGATGATGTATTTCATTATCCGGTCAAGCAGGGGAGTCTGGCTTTTGACGGCATCGGTAAATTTTTTTTCAAAAATTTTTAATTCATCCCCTATTATCTTGTTTACAAAGTCCATCAGCAAAAAAAAGCAATATAATGCAGTATCCAACGGCTTCAAACAAATAATTTTATTTTATTTGAAAATGCGCTCTAAATAGCTCTGTTTTGGTAAAAAGCGAGTATTGGTCATAGTTATTATCCCAAAATTGCTAACAAATAGGGTTTTATTATGAAAAAAGCGTAAATATCTAGTAAAAAAATTTGCTTTATAAATCTAAAAGGGTAATTTTGTTTTTAATTAAACCCGCTAATTCAGCAATTAATAAATTTTATTATGTCAAGTAAAAAGTACAAAATAATATTAGGGTTAGTAACCCTAATAATGGCAACAACTGCAACTTTTGCACAAATGGGTGCAGGGTACAGCATTTTTGATTCGACTGTGATTGGTGCCAAGCACAAGCCACAGCATAATGAATTCTTAAATAACACCTATAATTTCCCTGCTATTCCTCGCAACCAGTGGGAAATAGGAGCTTCTTTAGGATCAATTGCAATTAATGGTGATATCGCTTCTAGAGTGCCTAGTTTGGGATTTGAAGCTCATGTAAGAAAAGCGCTAGGATATACGTTTTCATTAAGGTTTCAATATGCTAACGCTACAGCATATGGAATGAATTGGACAGGAAATGATAATTATCAAAAAGATCCAGCCTGGCTTTCTGCTGCTAACGGAGGTAATTTGGGTTCTAAAGGGTATAATCCGATTATCAGAAATTCTACAGGGGCAATTACTACTCCAACTGGTGCACCCGCTCAAGTGATTTTCCAAAACTACAAATCGAAAGTTCAGGATCTTTCTTTGCAAGGTATTTTAACCCTTACCAATATTCGCTTCCACAAGCAAAAATCGGGTGCTAGCATTTATGCAGGTGCTGGTGTTGGCTTTACTTTCTTTAATACCAAAGTAAATGCGTTGGATGCAAGCGGTAATCCTTATACAACTCTTTTCAGCAGCATCAGCTCTTCGGGTGTATACTCAAGCAGAAAGGATGTGCAAAAGGCTTTAAAAGACGGAATGGATGATACTTATGAAACTCAAGCTGATCAAGGTGGTTTGCGTACTGCAAAGTCTGGTAGCAATTTAGTAAAACCTTCTGGAACTGTTTTATTAGGAATTGCTGTTAAATTAAGTAAAAGAATTAATCTTGCCTTAGAAGATCGTCAGACATTCGTTAAATCTGACCTGATGGATGGCCAGCAATACCAAGCATTTCCATATGGTGATGCGGCTAAATCAACTGCATTTGATTCATGGAACTTCATTTCATTGGGTTTAAATATTAATGTAGGAGATAAAACTAAATCTGTTGAGCCATTGTGGTGGTTAAATCCTTTGGATTATGCTTACAGCGAATTAAACAATCCAAAGCACATGAAGATGCCAAAACCAGTTTTTGCTGATACAGATGGCGATGGTGTTACCGATCAATTGGATAGGGAAGCAAATACACCCTCAGGTTGTCCTGTTGACACACATGGTGTGACTAGAGATACTGATGGAGATGGTGTTCCAGATTGCAAGGATAAACAATTAATTACTCCAACTGAATGTCAACCTGTTGACGCATACGGTGTAGGTAAATGTCCTGATCCAGCTTGCTGCACTGAGATGAAAGATTTAATTTCAAAAATGTCGCTTAAACCAGCTTGTCCTGTGGATTACCCAAGTCTTTCAATGAAAGCTGTAAAGTTGAGTAAAGATGCTAAGGCAATGTTGGCTTCAGTTCAATCAAAATTGAAAAATAGTCCTACATGCACTATCACTATCACAGCTTATCCTGCAGCTTCTAAAGCTCAGCAATCTTTGGCAGACAAGAAATTGGATGCAGTAAAGAATTACTTGGTAGAAAAATTAGGCATTAGTGCAGACAGAATCTCTACTGACAAAAGTATTGGCGGAGGAGATCAAAATACAATTGATATCAAATCAAACTAATATAAACGTTTTGTTTCAAAGCCCTCCCTCAAAACGGGAGGGCTTTTTTAGTAAGAGCCATTTGTTTATATCTGGTATCAGAAGGAGTAAGGTTTTTAATTTATGACATATTCTGGCTAGTATAGCAGTCTGTAGCTGGCTTGAACCCATTAAAAAACCAATATTTTGAAAATCTTAACGGCTTCTTTTTTGCCATCTGATAATTTGAAATGATATTTGGAGGAAAATCACTAATTTCGCACTCTTATATGAGATTTTTACAACTGTCATTCATCGCTGTACTTGTTTTTTTTTCACTGGAATCTTGCAGTAAATATGGCAAAATCCTTAAAAGTAAGGATGTTGCATATAAATTGAAGATGGCTGATAAGTTTTATGCTGAGCGAAAATTTCGTCAGGCTCAACAGCTTTATGAAGAGCTGTATCCTATTTTTAAGGGAACAGACAAGTTTGAAGAACTTTATTATAGAGATGCATTTTGTTTTTATTATATGCAAAATTTTAGTGACGCAGAGCATTTTTTTAAGGGATTCTTAGAGGTTTTCCCAAATAGTACTAAAGCGGAAGAGGTGGATTTTATGCATGCTATGTGTTTTTATAGACAAGTTCCAAAGGTGGATCTAGATCAAACGAATACAGGAAAATCTATAGGGGTGATGCAGTCATTTATCAATACGCATCCGGGCTCTTCAAGAAATGTGGAAGCCTCCGCTATAATTGACAAATGCAGGCTGAGAATGGAAAGTAAGGAATTAAGAGCTGCTGATCTTTATTTTAAAGTAGGCCAGTATAGGGCAGCAGCTATTACCTATGGAACCGTGCTGGCAAGTTTTCCTGAGTCAAAACAGGGAGATAAGTTTAAGTTAAATGTTATTAAATCGTACTATAAGTTTGCGAAATTGAGTGTTGTTGAAAGACAGTCTGAAAGGTTTGAAAAAGTAGTAACCGAATACCAAGATTTTGCAGATCGTTTTCCTGACAGCAAGTTGCTGGCAGAAGCTAAGGAATTAAGTAATTTAAGTCAAAATAATATTAAAGTAATACAATATGAGCAAATTAAGACGACAACTCAGCGCTAGTACGAGTAATGTGGTAGAGCCAAAAAGCCTGTTTGACCTAAAACAGAAAACCGGTAATTTGTATGAATCGATTGCAATTATTGCAAAACGTGCCAACCAAATTAATATTACTATTAAAGAAGAGTTGCATAATAAGCTAGAAGAATTTGCAAGCCATACTGATAGTTTGGAAGAAATCCACGAAAATAAGGAGCAGATTGAGATTTCTAAGGCTTATGAGCGTATGCCTAATCCTGCTTTACTTGCATCTCAGGAATTTATGGAGGATAAGATTTACTATCGTAAAAATGAGGAAGATTTGTTCAGCTAGAGATACGAATCAAAAATTAGCAATAATTTTTAAATAAGATGTTATATTTTTAACGACGGCTTGAACCGTCGTTTTTTATGTTAAAGGAAAAAAAAATATTATTGGGTGTTACAGGCAGTATTGCTGCTTACAAAGCCGCCATATTAGTGCGTTTATTAGTAAAGGCAGGTGCCGAAGTGAAAATAATATTGACCCCTGCTGCAAAAGAATTTGTATCTCCCTTAACCCTCTCTACACTTTCACGTAATCCGGTTTTAATTGACCTTGTTCATGAGGATACCTGGCAAAACCATGTTTCGTTGGGAAGATGGGCAGATATCATGCTACTTGCACCACTTAGCTGCAATACGCTTGCGAAAATGGCTTCAGGAACCTGCGACAATCTATTAATGGCAGTATACCTTTCAGCTACCTGTAAAGTAGCCGTAGCCCCAGCAATGGATGAAGATATGTGGCTGCATCCTGCAACCAAGCGTAACCTTCAAATGATTGGCAATTATGGCAATATTGTACTACCCGTGGAATCTGGTGAATTGGCAAGTGGTTTAATTGGTGAAGGGCGAATGATGGAACCAGCCGCAATGGTTGAATGGTTGAAAAAGTATTTTTCTGCAGGACAGCTCTTGAGTGGAAAGAAGGTAATGGTTACCGCTGGTCCTACTTATGAGCCATTAGATCCCGTAAGGTTCATCGGCAACCATTCATCTGGCAAAATGGGATTGGCTATAGCAATTGAATTAGAAAAACGTGGCGCAACTGTTACATTGATTCTTGGACCAACATCATTGCAAATCCCTGCCTTGTTCAATACGATTCGAGTACAAACTGCAGCAGAAATGTTTGATGCATGCGAAGCTGTTTTCCCCAATATGGATATTGCAGTGATGAGTGCTGCAGTGGCAGATTATACTCCGATTGTTGTAAATGAAGAAAAAATAAAGAAATCCGATGCAGCTATTTCAATAGCGCTTACCAAAACAAAGGATATTCTGAAATACCTGGGCGAAACGAAAAGAGCTGACCAGTTATTGATAGGTTTTGCACTCGAGACTTCAGATGAAGAAAACTACGCAAAAAAGAAATTAATTGAAAAAAATGCGGACCTGATAGTGCTCAATTCCTTAAATGATGTGGGTGCAGGTTTTGGGCACGATACAAACAAAATAACAATTTTTGATAAGTTAGGAAATACACACTATTTTGACACCAAATCAAAAAAAGACGTGGCTGAGGATATTGTAAATCAGATTATTCAACTCTAATATGTATTTCATCAGATTTATTATTGTACTTTTTTTATTGAGCAGTACACAATTTGTTGGCGCCCAGGAACTGATCGCTAGGGTAACGGTGAATAGTAGTAGGGTAGGGTCTACAGTAAATAAAAATGTTTTTCAAACGCTGCAAACCTCCCTTAATACATTTCTCAATAATCGAAAATGGACCAAAGATGTTTTTTCGGTAAATGAAAAAATCGAATGCAATTTCTTTTTAAATCTGCAAGCCACTGCTGAGGCAAATGTTTATTCCGCATCACTTACCATTCAGGCTGCAAGACCCATTTTTAATAGTTCGTATGCATCACCCATTATTAATTTCCAGGATGAAGATGTTGTTTTTAAATATTTAGAATTTCAGCAACTCGAATTTAATGAAAACAGAGTGGCGGGTACAGACCCAATGTTGTCTAACCTAACTGCAATATTTGCTTATTATGCCAATATGGTTATTGCCTTTGATTATGCCTCTTTTTCACCTCGTGGAGGGGATGCATATTTTTTAAAAGCACAAAATATTGTCAATAATGCACCAGAGTCGCGCGGAATTAGTGGTTGGAAGGCATTTGACGGAAAGCGGAACCGTTATTGGCTGGTGGAAAATATGATGAATACGCGTTATGCTGTAATGCATGATATTTATTATGGGTATTATCATCTCGGAATGGATAAAATGTACGATGATGAAACTGCTGCTAGGGTTGAAATATTGGCAGCATTAAATCTGTTAAATAGTTTCAATTCCGATAATCCAAACACAATGATTAATCAGTTTTTTTTTCAGGGAAAGTCTAATGAGTTGATAAAAATATTTTCAAAAGCTCCTCCGCAAGATAAAATCAGGGCTGCTGATCTATTGCAAAAAATGGACATTACCAATGCCACGAGGTATAAAGAAGAGTTGCAAAAATGAAATATTTAGTTTTTACTTTATGGTTTTTTTTCGCAGTCAGTTGTACTGATAAAAGCGGCACAACTGCTGGTATTTTGGGAAAGGAAAAAATGCAAGCGGTAATGTGGGATATCATTAGAGCCGATGCATTTACTGAACAGTTTATAAAAAAAGATGCTTCAAAAAATGTGTTCATAGAAAATATGAAGTTACAGAATGCAATATTTTCTATCCATCAAGTTACCCGAAGTGAATATTACAAAAGTTACGATTATTATATTGCACATACCGATTTGATTCGAGGAGTGCTTGATAGTATGTCGGCCAAAGCTGAACGGGATCGAGGTGAACTTTATCGACAAAATCCGGAAATTCGTCCAGCTGAAAAATTCTCTATGCTAATGCCGGTGTTGCCAGCTGGTCAATTTAAATATTCATTCAACCCATTTTTGTATAGTACTAAAAAACAAGGCCAATTCAATTCGTATTGACAATTAGGCTTTTCAATTGTGTCATTACCTGTAAACGTATCTGCGTTTATTGTTGCTAAAATGATTTATAAACTGAATCTTTTAGAAGAAATTGTTTTCTTTTTCAGCCTAAATGCAAAGCTTCTCCTGCTGCAATGTTTATTTTCAAGGAACAGTGTTATATTGCAATATATAAAAACAGTTGAATGAAATATCTCCCCCTCAATCCTAAATTGTTTATTCAAAATCGCAAGCGTTTTGTCGAAAAAATGGATAAGCATTCCATAGCCATTTTTAATAGCAATGATGAGTTGCCAACCAATGCAGATCAGTTGTTTAAGTTTAAGCAAAATTCTGATTTGATCTGGTTGACGGGTATAGAACAGGAAGATAGTATGTTGATCTTATATCCTGAAAACCCTGATCCAAAATACAGAGAGGTGTTGGTTTTGGTGCGTCCCAATGAATTAAAGGAAAAATGGGATGGCCATCGGTTGCGTAGCAATGAAGCAACGGCAATTTCAGGCATTCAGACCATTGTTTGGCTAGATGTATTGGATGGCATATTGCAACCCTGGATTCATTGGTCTGACACCATTTATTTAAACACCAATGAAAATGACCGCAAGTCAAATTTTGTTCCGGTTAGGGATTACCGTTATGCGGAGTTGATGAAGCAGCGCTACCCTTTACATACCTATAAACGTAGCGCAAAATTATTAAAAGACCTACGTGCGATAAAATCTCCTCTTGAAGTGGAGGTTATTCAAAAGGCAATAGATATAACCGAAAAAAGCTTTAAGCGATTGCTTCAGTTTGTTAAACCAGGGGTGATGGAATATGAGATAGAGGCTGAAATACTTCATTCCTTTCTATCCCAACGCGCTACCGGACCTGCCTATAGTTCAATCATTGCTGGGGGAGATCGAGCTAGAACTTTGCACTATGTTGAAAATAACCAAGCATGTAAGTCGGGTGAATTGATACTGATGGATTTTGGTGCTGAGTATGGCAATTATTGTGCTGATCTTACCCGAACGATTCCTGTGAATGGAAAATTTTCTAGCAGACAAAAAATGGTGTACAATGCTTGTTTGCATTTACATCACTATGCGGCCTCTATTTTAAAACCTGGAATTAGCATTCTAGATTATACCGAAAAAGTGGGGGAGGAAGCCACTAAGATATTTCAAAAAATTGGCTTGTTGCAAAAAGCAGACATTAAAAATGAAGATCCCGAAAACAGGGCTTACCGAAAATATTTGTACCATGGCATTTCTCATCATTTGGGAATTGATGTGCATGACATCGGAACCAGAACCGAACCTATAAAAGCAGGAATGGTATTTACTATTGAGCCGGGAATTTATATAGAAGAAGAACAAATGGGGATTCGGATAGAAAATAATTTTTGGATTACCCGTAATGGAAATCAGGATTTGATGAAAAATATTCCAATTACAGCCGAGCAAATTGAATCATTCATGAAAAAGAAGTAAATCCGGGATCTGGGGTTACTAGTTTTATTACTGTTTGAGGTTAAAAATATTTCCAATTGAGTACAGTGCGTTTTGAAAAGGCTTTCTATTCGAATAAATTGTATCGCTGTAATTAAATAACTTGCAGTGTTTAAAAGAAGCCAAGTAGTAAACGCTTGGTTAACCAGTATTTAAATATGAAACAGATACCCAATATATTCACCTTGTTCAACCTTTTTTTTGGGTGTATAGCGATTGTACTGACCTTACAAACGGAAACCGTCATTTTGTACTCTAATGATGAATTTACCAATAGCTTTAATATTCCTGAGAAATTGGCATTTGCTGCATTTTTTATTTTCGCTTCGGCAGTGGTAGATTTTCTGGATGGCTTTGTTGCAAGATTATTCAATGTATGTTCAGAAATGGGTAAGCAGCTCGATTCCTTGGCAGATGTGGTTAGTTTTGGTGTGGCTCCAGGCGTAATACTTTATCAGCTGTTGCGGATTAGCTGGATGAGAGAACAAAATGGATTGGATATCCCAATTATTTGGCTTTTGCCGGCATTTATTTTGAGCTGTGCTGCAGCCTATCGTTTAGCCAAATTCAATTTAGATACCGCTCAGCATTTTACTTTTAAAGGGGTGCCTACACCTGGGATAGGGCTTTTGATAGCCTCATTTCCCCTGATGTTGCATTATGGAGGCGGACTTATTGATATTAACCAGTGGTTGA